>NZ_QXXA01000024.1 GCF_009911265.1 Senegalia massiliensis
ACACTGTTCAATTTTCAAAGACCAATTCGTTGCCGCTGTTTGCTAGCGACTCTTAATACTATATCAGGTTTTAAGTAACTTGTCAAGAACTTTTTTATTTTCTTTTAAATTCTTTTTTCACTTAGAAAGACAAGCTTTCCTGACGACTCTTAGTACTATATCAAATTTCCTTAATGAAGTCAAGAGTTTTTTATTCACCGTCTCTAGCGACATTTAATACTATATCATTTATATCTAATTATGTCAATAGCAATTTTAATTTGTCAAAATTATTATTAACATTGATATAATTATTATACATAAAATAGGAACTACTAAATAAAATTTTTTATTTCTTATTTTATGATTAAAAACTTTCATACCAATAAAGGTGCCTATAGAGCCTCCTATAAATGATAATAACAATAATGTACTTTCTTTTATTCTCCACTTATTATTTAATGCTCTTTTTTTATCTATCCCCATAAAGATAAATGAAATTATAGATAATATTAAAATATAAGCAATAATTAAAGTGTTTAAATTAATTTTTTCAATCATATCAATTTTCCTTTATTTTTATAATACTTATTATATTATCATGTTTTGTAAATGAAAAAAAGTGTTTAAAATTTCAATTGAAATTTTAAACACTCTTTTTATAAATATTTTATTTAGGTTTACTTATAAACATTTGAGTAAAAACATATCCATATTTATCACTATCTTTTATACCAATTCCTATATGGGTAAAGTCAGGGCTTAATATGTTCTTTCTATGTCCACTTGAATTCATTAAAGCTGTATGTGCACTTTCTACAGATTGATTACCTGCTAAATTTTCACCTGCATGAACATATTTAATACCAAAACTCTTCATCATCTCAAAAGGACTACCGTAATTTGGAGAATAATGACTAAAATAATTATTATCAACCATATCTTGAGATTTAACTCTTGCAACTTTTGTTACTTCAGTATCCACCTTTAATTTTGGTAAATTATTTTTTTCTCTTTCTTTATTAACAAGAGATACCATTTCATTTTCACTATTTGATAATGTTTTATTTGTTTCTTTTGCACTATCCTCATTCTTAACTGTTTTATTATCTTCATTTTGTTTATCTGTTTTATTATTTTCGTTTTGCTTATCTGTATTATTATTCTCAGATTCATCTACAACAACAGGTTCTGCATCAGATTTCTTTACTGCACCTACTTCATTATTATCCAATTGAACAAGATACCAATCATCTAATTCTTTAGTTACATTTACTATTTGGTCTTTCTTTAAATTTCCAACAGTTTCAAAATTATCTCCTGATCCAGATTTAACATCACAATTGTCAGAAGTTATCTTTACGTTCTCAATATCTGTTTTTTCAAATATAGAAGATTCTTCTGAATTGTTTTCTTGTTGTTTTTCTTCAGATGTACAAGAAATTAATAAAGAAGTTAATAAAAGACTCAACAAAATCATTATAATAATTTTCTTTTTCATAATTATCTCCTTTTCTTCTTTTTAAAAATATATCTAATTTATAGTTGATATTTTCATATATAGTATTTACATCTTTTTTAAAAATATTATAATGATTTCTTTTTAGAATTAATTAACAAAAACATATTTTAATATATTTTTTGATATTTTTCTCATTGATTGTTCTATATTCTTCTAATATTTTACATTCGTGTGTTGAATTTCATTCATAATTAACTAGTATGTAATCCACTAATGATTAATATAAATTAATTACTTCTTTTACAGTTTTTTTCATATTATCTTTTAATTTTTGAGGCGATATTATCTTTACCTTATTTCCAAACATAAATAACCAACCTAAAAATGTATTGCTAATTTCTACCTCTACCTTTATTTTAAAACTATCATCACTCTGTTTTCTAATAATAATATCTTGTCCAAATTTATCAATGACTACATTTATAAGAGAATTGTGAAATTCTAATTGAACCGTTTCAAGTTCACCAATATACATATTAAATATTTTTCTAGAATATTCAGCTACATTAAATTCTTCATAACCTTCTATAAGATATCTGTCTTTTTCTAATATATTTATATCCATCATTCTATCTACTCTGAAATTACTTATATCATTATATCTTTCATAATAAGAAATTAAATAATAATGTTCATTGGACCAAGTAAGAGCATAAGGACTTAAAGTATATCTGTTACCATTTCTTCTAAATTCAATTTTCTTATTTAAGTCATAGTCAAAATATTTGAAAGAAACCTGTTTATTTTCATGAATAGCTCTATGCAATCTATCTACATTATAAAAAATTCTTTCATTACTAGTTTTAACTCTATCTCTTACAATTACATGTCTATCTAGTTCCTTAGCTTGACTAGAACTAGTTAATTTTTCAAGTTTTTTTATTAATTCATTGCTTTTTTTATGGGTTATAAACTTTGAAGATTGAACTGAATCAACAAGAAGTTTTAGCTCTGCTAATTCAAAATCTCTACTTGCAATAAAATATTTATTAGATCTTCCCTTTTCACAAATTATATCAAGTCCATAAAATTTAAGTAATTCTATATCAGAATATACTGATTTTCTTTCAGCAGATATATTATGCCTTTTTAGTTCAGTTATTATATCATTTACAGTAATATAATTTTCTTCATCAGTTTTTTCAAGCAATATATCCATTATGTATAATATTTTTAATTTTACACTTGTATTATTAGCCATTGAAATCACCTCTAAATAATACACTTCTACATTAATATGGAAACTCCTCTTTATTTTATGAATTATTGTCCGTACAATGGTACATTATATTTATTATACTATAAACAAATCTTAAAGAGGAGGAGTCAAAAAATGTTAAATGTTAAAATTTTTAAAAAATATTTATTTATTGGAATTTTATTAGTTACAATGGGACTTTTAGGAGCATGTGGAGAAGATACAAATTCTGAAGATAATTCAAGTAAAGAATCATCAACAGAAAACAATGAAACTAATGAAAATCAAGAAGACAGTAATGATGAAAATGAATCTAAAAAAAGTGAAGATAAGGTATATAAAGTAGGAGATACAGTAAAAGTAGGAAATGTAGAATTAACTGTAAACTCCGCTTCTTTTTCAGAACCTGCCGAGTATAGTGAATCCAAAAATGGTAAAGTACTTACACTAGATGTTACAGCAAAGAATACAGGAGATGACCAAGTATTTATTGATAATACTGAATTTGCTATATACGATAATAATGGTAATAAACAAGATGATTATTATGGATATGATGATATGGCTATAAGCGAACAAATAAATAGCGGGAAACAAGTTCAAGGTAAAGTTTACTTTGATGTAGTGAATCAAGATTCTTATGAAATGATTTATACTCCATCATTTTCTTGGGATAGTAAAGAATATATTTTTGAGATAATACCAAAATAAAAATATGCCACTCTATGAGTGGCATATTTTTAACTAATAAAATAAATATTATTTAATTTAATTACTTTTATACTATTAAATCATACATTATACATATAGGTTTATCATTTCTAGGATCTATTTCTATTGCTGCATCAATATTAAAAACTTCAGCCAAATATTTTTTCGTCATTACTTGTTTTGGAGTACCAGAAGATATGACTTTACCATTTTTCATAGATATAATATAATCTGAAAATCTTGATGCTAAATTCAAATCATGTAGAACCATAACAATAGTTCTTTTTTCACTTTTATTTAAATGTTGAAGTAAAGTTAATATTTCTAATTGATGGGCTAAATCTAAATATGTTGTAGGCTCATCTAAAAGTATTAATTCTGTTTGCTGAGCTAATGCCATAGCTATCCATACTCTTTGTCTCTGTCCTCCTGATAAATTTCCAATAGGCATATCATTATAATCATTCATATTAGTAGCCTTTAATGCCCAAGTTATTATACTCTTATCTTCTTCCTTTAATCTTCCAAATCCTTTTTTATGAGGAAATCTACCATAAGAAACTAACTCTTCAACTGTTACTCTCTCAGGTGCATTAGGGGTTTGAGGTAAAATTGCCATTTGTTTAGCTATTTCTCTCGTTGAAAATTGGTCAATTTCTTTACCTGAAATATATATACTCCCATTTTTAGGCTTTAAAATTCTTGAAACTGACTTAAGAGTAGTAGATTTACCACATCCATTAGGACCTATTATAGTAGTTATTTTTCCTTTAGGGATTTCTATATTAAGATCATCTACAATAACTTTTTCTCCATATGCAATAGATAAATCTCTTGTTGCTAAACTTTTTTCATTCATTATATATAACCTTCCTTTGACAAATTTATTTAGAACTTTTTACTAGATAAAGAAAATATGGTGTTCCAATTATAGACACTATAATTCCTGCAGGTATTTCTGTAGAAGGTAATATCATACGTCCAATTGTATCAGCACCTAATAGTAATAACCCACCTAATAATGCAGATGCAGGTAAAAATATCTTATGATTTGGACCTACTAATTTTCTAGATAAATGGGGAGCTATTAACCCTACAAATAAAATTGATCCTCCTACTGCTACACTTGCACTGGCTAAACCCACAGCTAAAATTGATAATATAATAAATTCTCTGTTAACATTTAACCCTAATCCTATTGCAGTTTCTTGCCCTGTATTTAATATATTAAGAACATTGGACTTATAATATATCATTATAAATAAAGCTATAACTATAGGAAGTAGTACTAAAACATATTTCCATTCATCTCCCCATATACTTCCTGCTGTCCAAAGTTGAGTGAACTGAAACTGTTGTCTATTCAGTGATAACGTAATAAATAATGTAGCTGCATTTATTGCTGTATTAACTGCTATACCAGTCAATAAAAGACGAGTAGCAGAAATTCTTTCCTGTCTTTTATACGTTAAAATATAAATAATGATTGCAGCACATAATCCACCAGTAAAAGCTAATATAGGTAGTATTATTGTAGATATGCCCATTGTTGAAAAAATTGCTATATAAATTAATACAAAAAATCCTGCACCAGAACTAATTCCTAATATCCCTGGATCTGCTAAATCATTACCTGTCAATCCTTGTAATGTAGCTCCAGCAGTTGCCATTCCTATTCCTATAAGTACTGAAATAATAATTCTTGGTAATCTCAATTGGAATAAAACTAAATTTTGTTGATAAGTACCATTACCCATTAAAGTTCTAAATATATCTATAACACTCATATCAATTACACCACAATTTATACTAAAAAAAACAACTGATAACAATAATAAAATTAATATAGTATATATAAGTATAACTTTAAACCCAATATCTCTAATCATTAAAAACCCATCCTTTCTTTTCTAGAAATATATAAAAAGAAAGGTACACCTATAATTGCAAATATAATACCAAGTGGTGTTTCATAGGGAGCATTTATTACGCGTCCAAATACATCGGCAAATAACATAAATATAGCTCCAAATAATCCTGAAGTAGGTATAACAAATCTATAATCATCTCCTACAAAAAATCTTACTATATGGGGAATGATTAAACCTACAAATCCCACTGGGCCAACTAAAGTTACAGCTATAGATGACAATATCAAAACTAATATTATTGAAATTATTTTAATCAATTTAGTTCTTTGTCCAAGTCCTTTTGCTAAGTCTTCTCCTAAATTTAGAATTGTAACTGATGGAGATATAATTATAGAAGCTACAGTAGCAATTAAGAACCATGGAGTAACAAATTTCAATTCTTGAAAGCCAACATTAGCTACACCACCTACATTCCAATATGTAATCTGTTGTCCTACATTCCCAGTTATTGCAACAAATTGACTTAATGCAAGAAATAATAAAGATACAGTTGTACCTGCAAGAATAAGTCTATCAGGTCTTATATCCGAATTATCACTACTTGATATATAATAAGTTATTCCTACACCAATACTAGCTCCTACAAATGAAAATAATATAATTTTTGTATATGACATATCCGGAAAAAATGAAAAAGATATGGCTAAAGCAAGTCCTGCACCAGAATTAATTCCTAGCAAGCCAGAGTCTGCTAATGGATTTCTAGTAACACCTTGCATAATAGAACCTGCAATAGCAAATCCAGCTCCAACTAAAATATTTGCAATAGTACGTGGAATTCTAATTTCTCTAATTGTTTGATGAGCTATAACACTGGAATCAAATTCAAAAATTGCACTTATCACATCAGAAAATTTTATACTGGCTGCTCCTATAGCTATTGATAATAAAATACCTAAAAATAAAAGAGCAAACCCTATAACCATATAAATAATAAAATTATATGAATTATTTTTTTGATTTTTAAAATACTTATTTATCATAATTACATATGCCTTTCTTTAAAATAGCAATATCATTTTAAAAGTTTACTTGCTATTTTATTTTGATTTTTCTATAAGTCCATTTACAATTTCATTAAGTTGTGCTTTAGTTGAAAAAATATCTTGATATATAAAAGCTTTAGAATTATATTCTATTACATTTTCATTTTTTACAGCTTTGGTATTTTTCCAAACCGGATTATTTCCTACAGTTTCTATAGGATCTTCTTCCCATCCACCAATCATAATATAATCTCCTGAATATTGATCTAGCACTTCAAAAGAAATTGAACGCCACTGTTCACCATTAATTATTTCTTCTTCAACTTTTTCAGGTCCTTTCATTCCTAAAAGATCATACAGTACTTCTCCTCCACGACCTTGTTTATTTCCATATACAAAAACTTGTTTTTGACTTGTTTCAAAAAGAGATATAGTTTTATTTAATATTCCTGCTTCTTCTAATGTTGATTTAGATTCTTCTACTGTATTATTGAAATCTTCTAAAACAGCTTCTACTTTATCCTCTTTACCTAATGCTTTACCAATCAAATTAAGTCTTTGTTCTGTAGTAATATTTGTATAATCTACAAATATGGTTGGTGCAATTTTAGAAAGTTTGTCATAGTCAGTTTGAAAAGCTGTAATAATTAAATCTGGTTCTAAACTAGCTATTTTCTCCATTGAATATTCACCGTAAGAATCGTCACCATTAATTGAAGGGATTCCTTTTAACTCTTCTTGAAAGTATGCACCTTCATAAATATAAGTTGTCCCTACTGGCTTTACATCTAATGCTAGAGCATCCCCCATAAAATAATCAATTACTACTCTCTTAGGATTTGAAGGTATTTCTACATCTCCCATAGTTGTTGATACAACTCTTGTTTCATTTTCTTTCTCTTTAGTTTTATCATCTTGAGTAGAACTTTCATTTGAACATCCTGATAAAATTAAACTAAAAATTAACAAAACTACCCCTACATATGTATATTTCTTCATTATTTACTCCTCCTCCAATATTTTGTCTTATATAATTGTATAGAAAATGATAATCATTGTCAAATGAAAAATAATATAATTAAAGACTATCTAAAAATATTTTTAAATAGTCTTTAATTTACTTTGAATTATATATTATTCAGTTGAATGAGCTATTCTACTTGCTGCAGCTGCAGCAACAGCTGAAACTAAATCATCCATAAATGTATGAACTCTTTCACTATGTTTTTCTTTATTATCTAGTTCTTTTATAATACCTACTTTTTCTTTGTCTAAATATCCATAATTTGTTAATCCAATAGTTCCATATATATTTACTATAGATAAAGGTATTATTTCATCTATTCCATATAGTCCTTCATCAGTCTCTATAATTTCTTGAAGTGGATATGGTAGTTGCTTCTTTTCTGCTAACTCATCTAATGCTAATCCTGTAAGTATTGCATGCATAACTTCTCTTTTGCGTAATACTCTTTCAACATTTTCTATACAATATTCAAGAGTTAAATCCTTTTTATATTTCTTTTGTAGAAACATAGCTAATTCTGCTATATCTTTTATATTAACTCCTCTTTCTTCCATATTGTTTACAGTTAATCTGTATAGCTCTTCCGCATCGTACTTTTTCTTCATAATATCCCGCCTTTATTTTTAGTGACAAATATTATTTACCCATTTTAAATATATTTTAATAAAATAATATATTAAATAAAGAAAGGTCCTTATGTAAGAACCTTTCTTTATTAGCTTATTGCTAATATACACCTTTGTCATTTAAAAATTCATTATATTTGTGATCTGATTTTAATATATGATTTTCTATCCAATCAGCTACAAACATTAATGTATCCATTGCAACCTTTTTTTGTCTTAAATCAATATCTTCAGTTTGTATTTCTTTTATTTTATCAACAAATAAAGTATGTTGATTTTTATGCTCTTCTAATTCATTATATCCATATTTAGACATAAGTTCTTCTTCATAGTTAAAATGATAAACAGTATATTCTTCTAATTCTCTAATTATAGCCATTATTTCATCATAATGATCTCTATCATCCTTAGAAGTTACCAATTTATATATATCGTTTCCTATTTGAAATAATTTTTGATGTTGTTTATCTATTTCTTCTATATTACAACTAAAATTTTCTTTCCATTTAAACATAAAACTCCCCCAATTAAATAGTAAATTAGCTCATTACTTTACTCATGTTGTTAGAAAATTCTACTGGATCCTCTATAGGTAAACCTTCAATTAAAAGAGCTTGATTATATAATAAATTTGTATAAAGGTCTAATTTTTCTTTATTACCATTTTCATATGCATCTTTTAACGCTTTAAATACAGTATGATTAGTATTAATTTCTAAAATTTTATCAGCCTCTATATTTTGATTGTTAGGCATTGACTTCAATACTTTTTCCATCTCTATTGAAACTTCACCTTCATTTGCAAGACATACTGGATGATTCTTAAGTCTCTTTGATGCTCTAACTTCTTTTACTTTATTTGATAATACTTTTTTCATATCTTCAAATAATTTATTGTTTTCTTCTTTAGATTCATCTTTATTTTTATCTTCTTCTGTTTCTATTCCTAAATCACCACTAGATACAGATTTGAATTCTTTTTCTTTATAATTCATTATCATTTTTATAGCAAATTCATCTACATCTTCAGTAAAGTATAATATTTCATATCCTTTATCTAATACTAATTCAGTTTGAGGTAATTTTTCTATTTTTTCTACAGAATCACCTGTAGCATAATAAATATATTTTTGATCTTCTGGCATTCTTTCAACATATTCATCTAAAGTTACTAATTTTTTCTCTTTTGAAGAATGGAACATTAATAAATCTTGTAACAATTCTTTATTCTGACCAAAGTCACTGTATACTCCATATTTTAACTGTCTACCAAAAGAATCATAGAATTTTTCATATTTTTCTCTATCATTATTTAATAGTTTTAAAAGTTCACTTTTTATTTTCTTTTTAAGATTTTTAGCTATAAATTTAAGTTGTCTATCATGTTGAAGCATTTCACGAGAAATATTTAAAGATAAATCTTCTGAATCTACCATTCCTTTAACAAAACTAAAATAATCAGGTAATAATTCACTACACTTATCCATGATTAATACACCATTAGAATATAGTTCTAAACCTTTTTCATATTCTTTAGTATAATAATCAAAAGGTATATTTTCTGGTATATATAATATTGCATTATATCTTATAGTACCTTCAACTTTAATATGAATATGTTTAACTGGTTTATCAAATCCGTAATGTTTATCTTTATAGAATTTTTCATAATCTTCATCTGTAAGCTGACTTTTGTTCTTTTTCCATATTGGAACCATACTATTTATAGTTTCTTCTTCTATATATTCTTCAGATTCTTCCTCATTATCTTCTTTTTGTTTATATTTAGTTACATCCATTTTTATAGGATATCTTACAAAATCAGAATACTTCTTAATTATATTTTGAATTTTATATTCTTCTAAGTACTCATCATAATTTTCATCTTCAGTATTTTCTTTTAATTTTATTATGATTTCTGTTCCTATTTCTTTTTTATCGAAAGGTTCTATAGTATATCCTTCTGCTCCTTCAGATACCCATTTATATCCTGTATCACTACCTAATGCTTTAGTTATCACAGTAATAGTATCAGCTACCATAAAAGCTGAGTAAAAACCTACACCAAATTGTCCAATTATATCATAACCATCTTTTAATTGATTCATTTTTTTGAAATCAAAAGAACCACTTCTAGCAATAGTTCCTAGGTTATCTTCTAATTCTTCTTTAGTCATACCTATTCCAGTATCATATACAGTTAATATTCTATTTTCCTTATCTGGAGTAATTTTAATATAATAATCTTCTTGATTAAACTTTATATTATCGTCAGTTAATGCTTTATAATAGATTTTATCTATAGCATCACTAGAATTAGAAATAAGTTCTCTTAAAAAAATTTCCTTATGAGTATAAATTGAGTTAATCATTAAATCTAATAATCTTTTAGATTCTGCCTTAAATTCTCTTTTTTCCATAATAATCTCCCTTCTGTTGATGAAATTTTTATATATATAATATGTATTAGCACTCTTATAAGAAGAGTGCTAATACATAATTATTTTTATCATAATTCTTATAATTAGTCAATACATCTGACCTTTAAAATTAGAGCTAGAACAATAAAAATAAAAAATATAAGATCCAAATAATATTTTTCAACAATAGTACCTTCTATTAAACCTTTATAAAAGGTAGATGGATCAACTCCAAATATATTGGTAAAGATAATTATAAATACTAATACGCTTAAGCCACCCAGTAAAGCATTTAAAATCATTTTTTTCATAATCCTAATCTCCTATTAATTAAATAATATTTCTACTTCTTAACTTTTTCTTTTAATACTTTTTTAAGTAATTCTATAGCACTTTCTTCTTTAGGATAATTGGTGACAAGCTGACCTCTAAATGCTTTAGCTAGTATTGATTTTTTAATTAGTTCAATTTCATCTTCAAGTTCAGTTAATTCTTTTATTTCTGATTCTTTTTTAAGTAGATTGTATAGGATTCGTAATATTTCTTTTTGTTCTTGTAGAGGGGGAAGGGGCATTAATACTCTTTCAAAATCTGAATTCCTAACTGATGGAGAATTATGCCCTTTCGTTTGTTTTGTTAAGTAATCAGATTGTAGATAATTATATAATGTGATAAAATTATCAATCTATTATTTAAAAACTCAATATTAATCTTTATATTAAAAAAGGCCTCCACCATTGAATTATAAATTCTACTCTGATCATTCTATTACTTATATTCTATCATTTTAAGTGTATCTTTACAATTTTAAAGTTATCTTACACATACAAGTAGATAAATTAAAAAGAATCTCCACTCTACTTTTGTAATATGCAGATTCTTTTTGTTAAAATATCTTATTTACTGTTTATAAATTCATAAAATTTTTTTACCATTTCTTTATCCTTACCTTCTATATATCCTTCTGGAGTATCACAGATAGAACTAGCTTCTATACCTAATAATCCTATAATTCTGTAATCACACTATATATATTCTTTCATTTGGTATACTACACTCATTGATAGATTTTTGCATAACTCTTTATAATTAAAATAGTAAAATAGAGAATAGTTATAATTAATATAATGTTTTATCTGATTTTCTATCTATTTCTATACTTTTAATTTTGCTATATCTTCTAATTTTTCTCTATGCAATATGCAAATCTTCCTCTGTCCTTCTTGTTCTATTATCCCTTTGTTTTGAAGATCTGTAAGTCTTCTACTCAGTGTTTCTCTACTGACTCCTATATAAGATGCTAAGTCCCTTTTAGTTATTTTTAAGTTTATTTTATTGTTACCTTCTGATAACTCTAATAAAATATTGGCTACCCTTTGTTCTACATCTTGTAGTCCTAGAGATTCTATTAAATTTTCTGCATCATTAAGTCTTGTACTTATCTCTTCTAGTATTTTTATAGCTATATCAGGATGTTTTTTTATTATTTGATTTAATTTATTCCCTTCTATAATACATACACTGGTCTTTTCTAATGTTTGTGCATTACTTTCTAAGGGAGAAGGAACGAATAAAGAAAGTTCTCCCATAAAATCTCCTGGTTCTAAAACTCTAATTATCTGTTCCTTACCTGATTCAGATATTCTAGTAATCTTTACTTTACCACTATTTACAACATAGAGTCTTTGAGACTCTTCACCTGCTAGATATATGGTTTCATATTTTTGATATTCCCTATGACTGGTTATCATAGCTATTTCAGACATCTCATCATAGGTTAGATTATTGAATACAGGTACTTTATCTATACAATTACTTTCTTCCTGATTAATCTTTTCCATTTAATCTCCCCTTTATTTTTCTCTATATTTTAATAGTCTAATTGCATTTATTATTACTAGTAATACACTTAACTCATGAACTAACATTCCTAAAGATAGGAATACTGTTCCTACTAATACTCCTATTAATAATAATGTTACTACTGCTATTGAAAAATAGATATTTTGTTTTATATTCTTTACAGTTGATTTACTTAGTCCTAGAGCATAGGATAATTTGTCTAACTTATCTGCCATTAAAACTACATCTGCTGTCTCCATAGCAACATCTTTTCCTACTCCTCCTACAGCTATTCCTAAATCTGCTGATGCCAATGCTGGAGCATCATTTACTCCATCTCCTACCATTAATGTAATTCCAGATTCTGCTTGTAAGTCTTTTAATATTTTTACTTTATCCTCTGGAAGTAATTCAGCATAATAGCCATCTAAACCTAATTTATTTGCTACCCAATTAGCTACTCTTTCATTATCACCTGTTAGCATAATTAAATTTTTAATACCTTGTTTCTTAAGTTTATCTATAAGATCCTTAGCCCCTTCTTTTATAGTATCCGCTATGGATATAACTCCTAGTATATTTTCCTTATCTCCTATTATTACTGCAGTTTGTCCTTTTTCTTCCTCTTCTATAATATAATCTTCTATATCTTCTGATATATTTATTCCATTTAGATCTATTAATTTTCTATTTCCTATCAATACCTCTTTACCCTCTATTTTAGCCTTTAACCCATGGCCAGTTATTATATCAGTATATTCAGGAGCCATAAGTTTTCCACCTATTATCTCATCATATTTTTCTATTATTGACTTTCCAAGAGGATGTTCTGAATACATTTCCCCTTTTGCTGCTAATTTTAGCAATTCTTTTTCACTAATTCCAAAGGATTTAATCTTTATCACCTTAGGCTTTCCCTCTGTCAGAGTTCCAGTTTTATCAAAGGCTATAACCTTTGTCTTCCCTAGTTTCTCTATTATTTCTCCACCTTTTATTAATATTCCATTCTTAGCTCCATTACCTATTCCTGCTACTATTGATACTGGTGTGGATATTACTAGGGCTCCTGGACAAGCTATTACTAGAAGCGTTAGTGATAACCTTATATCCTTTGTTATTATATAAACTATTATTGCTAATATCATTATAGCTGGTGTATAATATCTAGAAAATACCTCTAGAAACTTCTGTGTTTTTGCTTTTTTATCTTGTGCTTCCTCTACCATTTCTAAAATTCTTGCAAAAGTTGTATCATCACCAACTTTTTGTGCTTCTATCTTTAAGTATCCTGATTCTATAATTGTTCCTGAATATGCCTCATCTTCCTTTTTCTTATTTACAGGCATTGATTCCCCTGTTATAGAAGCTTGATTCACATGTGAGTTTCCTTCTACAACTACTCCATCCACTGGAATCTTTTCTCCAGAACGAACTATCACTATATCTTTTTCCATAACTTCATTAGGATCTATCTCTATTTCTTGTCCATTTCTTATAACCTTAGCCACATTTGGTGCTAAATCAAGCAATGACTTAATTGCTGATCTAGTTTTATCTAATGTTTTTGATTCTAAATAGTTTCCTAGCATAAATAAGAATGTAACTGCTCCAGCTTCCCAGTATTCCCCTATTATTAATGCTCCAATAACTGCAAGAGTTACTAGAGCATCAATTCCTAAAATTTTGTATTTCAATGCTCTTATGGCATTTAATCCTATAGGGTATCCTGAGAGAAAGGCAGCAAAAATCATTAGAATATCTGGTATTAATGATGAGTTTACTATTCTATCTAAAATTAATGATAATACTATAGCTATCCCAGATATTAAAACCCTTTGGCTCTTTGTAATTTTCATAACTTAGCCTTCCTTTCTCTCTAATATTCTATTATTTAATTCCTAATACATCGAATCCTAAATCTTTAATTACTCCTTTTATTTCATTTTCATCAGTTGAATTTTCATCAAATGTTACTTTTACTTTACTTGCATTAAATAACACTTCCACATTTTCTACTCCAAATGTACTTTTAACTCCTTTTTCTATTTTTATTACACAACTTGGACATGTTAATGTCTCTAATTTAAATGTTTTATTTGTCATAATTATTACCTCCTAAGATTTTTTATTTTCTTTATTGTAACTACATTATAAGATGAATAGAAAAATATAACCTTGACTCTGGTCAATTTTTATAAAATAAAAACCCATTAGCTATAATTGCTATTATGGGCCTTTTGTTACAAATTTTAAAAGGACTCATAATGAGTCCTTTTAAAGCTAGTTTATCTATAATTTACATAAGTAAGATAAGCCTTAGCAATACCAATATAATATTGTGATTCTCTAATTATATGACTAATTACTACACTTACTACCACATTATCCTTAATTGCAGAACTTTCCTTCATCATATTACTTAAAAGAGCTACAAAGTTTTCACTTTGACATAAAGTAAATTCAATCAAATCTATGATTTGATCCTCTAATCCAGGAGTTATTATATAATTTATTCTAGCTAATCTTTCAATGTATTGGGCAATAGTAGCTTCTATTGAACTTAGAGATTCATATTCTGCCTTTAACTTCTCTTGAAATTCCTCTTCTAAATTACTAGCTAATTCTCTTATAACTACTGTATGTTCAGCTTCTTGTCTCTTCCAGAACTCAGCTTCTTCTAAAATTCTTACGTGATTCTTATCTCCATAACAAAATTGCATCTATTTCTTCCTCCTTTTCATAATCATATTTAGTCAATATCATTATATGTGGAAGTTGAAATTGTGTACTTGTTATAAAGTGGAACCTAATATAGATTGTATTAATACTTTTTACCTATATACTTCTTGTTTTATCAGCTAAAATTATTGTCTTGGTCAGTTTAACTCCAGCTTTTTTTGATCTTTCCTTTAGTTCATACTCTGCTTCTGCCTCTCCACGTTCATATAAATAAAGTGCTTTGATACTTTCAACTGTTCTCCATCCCACGGATTGAAGAGTTAAATTCATTGCATCTGAAGTGAAACCCATATTTTCTATTGTTTCTTGCTCACAAATAGATACTGTCACTGCATATTTGCTACCATTTACTTCATTTGGACTTAGCCATACTGAACGATCTGTTTCGTCAAAAACCTCATATGCATATAATCTATCTAGAAATTTTTTAGTTAACCATGTAACATTATAAAAATATGTTGGAGATCCAAGTACAATACCATCTGATTCTTCTGATTTAACATACACATCTTCTAAATCATCTTTAAGTACACATTTACAAGTTTTTCTACATCCTTCACAAGCAATACATCCCTTAAAATCTAAATCTGATAAATATATTTTTTCAACTTCAAATCCTTTTTCTTTTACTCCTTGTAAAACGGAATCAACTAATATATCAGTATTTCCGTTTTTTCTAGGACTTCCTATTATACCTAAAACTTTCATTATGCACATCCTTTCTTAAAACAACTCTATATATAGTCATCTATTATTGTAACTACCTAGAAACTTAAAACCTTATCTACTACTTCCATAATTAACTTTGGAGTATTATTTACTACATCTGTCATATATACTCTTTCAGTCATTTTGTGTAAATCTTTTCCCCAGGGGCCTATATTTATTACTGGTATTCGTAATTGTTTCAAGTTTTCAAAATCTATTTCATATATATGATTCCATATAGGAGTATTTTCTTCTATATAAGGAACTACTTCTTCTCCTTTAATAAGTGATGTATAACTTAAGTCTGATATTCCCATAAAGTATCTTTTAAGATCATAGCTTTCTCCAAATTCTTTTGATTTTTTATTTATTATTTCTTTTATATTTGAAATCTTTTTATTTACATCTAAATTTTCATTAGAAACTGGAGGATAATATGGTGGAGATATTCCTATTACTACAATAGGATCATTACTTCTTGTATATTCTAATACCTTTTTTATTAATATAAAGTTTGAATTTGGAATATTTATTTTTCCTTTTTTAATATCCTCTTTTAATTTTTTTATTAATTCTTTATACTCTTTTTCAAATTCTTCTTTTCCATTTACTTTTGCTTCTTTATATATTTCATTAAAAAATTTAACTTTTGGATTCCATGAAAGTATTGCATTATCTTTACTATAAATTTTATAATTATTATTTAAAATATTAATTGATTCTTTAAAAGTTATTTCACATATGTGTTTTATTTTGTTTAATATTTCTTTTGGTGTTTGTTTAAGGGGTAAGATACTAAAATATCCTCCTGCTGCTTCTGGAACTGATACATCGTAATTCTTTTTGAAATCTCTTAAATATATCCAAGTTGGTGGAGGAGATACTTCTCCTAAATCACTATCAGAAAAATCCATATTAGTTTCAATATTTATAGCAATTTTTGATAGTATAAGAAGGGGATTAAATCCTGAAAATATTTCTCCTATATGTGATTTGAAACCTTTTACATATACTATAGGCATAATTTTCCCTACAGAACCATCATATATTGTGCCTACTTCTTTTTCTTTTCTTGTATGTGGTTCAGAATTAATTAATAGTTCATATTTTAAGTTGAATTTATCTTTTAACTTATTTAATAATCCAATAGATTTTCTCATACCTATTGATAAATTTTCCTCATCTGGAACAGATAATAATAAGATATTTCCATTGAAATTTATTTTTTCACTATAATGCTTTAGTATTTCTAATTGAATAGCAGCACCAGCTTTCATATCAGCTGTACCTCTTCCAAAATACCATTTATTAGAATTTAAATCTTCTTTTATCTCTTGTGAAAATTCTAATGTCTTATATTGTTTCTTTAATTCTTTTGGTGAATAAGCATACTTTTTAAATTTTCCATAGTCAAGACTATCAACTACATCATGATGATGTAGTAAAACTATAGTTTCTTCACCAATCCCTTTTACTAAAGCCCATATTACTTTTCTTTCAAACTCATCATTTACATCAAATCTTCCATAGTGATTTTTATTGTTCTTAAAATACTCAAATGTAGAAATATATTTATAAATATATTTTTCAATATCTTTTTCTAACTTTGTTCCAGTATCACTTTTTATATTAACCATGTCTAATAATATTTCTTCTATTTTTTTATAATTCATTTTTATCTCTCCTAAGTTTAAATAATAGACATTTAATATTTATACCCATATTTTATTTCATATTATAATTTATCACAATATAACTTAAATATTTTATTTTTATAAATTACATCATATATTAAATTAAATTTGACTATAATAGTTACGTAGGAGGCTTGATCATATATGAATAAAATTTTTAAAAATATTAACTTATTATTTTATTTTTTTATTTCTTTATTATTTATGGAAATAATATTTAGAGTTGCAACTATAGGTGAGATAAAATATCAAGGTCTTATGCTATCTGCTATATTTATGCTTACTTTATCAATAATATTTTTTCTATTATCTAATTTTTTAAAAGGATGGTGTCAAATCACTTTTGCTTCATTTCTACTTATAGCAATTGGTGTTATTTATTCTTCTCAAATTGTATACTATAAGTTTTTTAGAACTTTTTATAGTGTGTTTTCCGCTGGAAATACATCTCAAGTTTTAGAATTTTCTAATGATATTTTAAATGTAACTCAAAAAAATGTTAAATGGATTTTGTTATTACTACTACCATCATTAATTGTTATAATATTTGGTAAGAAAAAAATAATATCGTATCGCGTAAAGTGGTTTTATAAAGTAGCATTAATTGGTTGTATTATTAGTACTCATATAATTGGACTTATAACTATATTTTTAAGTGAGAGAGAACAATATTCTCCTTATGATTTATATTTTAATAATAATTCTATAAACTTATCTGTTAATAAACTAGGTTTAATAACTACTATGAGATTAGATTTACAAAGACTATTAACTGGATGGTCTCCAAAACTAAGGAAACCAAATATAGATATTGTTGCTTACTCTAATAAGGATTTTAAAGAAGAAAAGATAGAATATAATACAATGAATATAAATTTTGATAATTTAATAGATATAGAAAAAAATTCTACAATAAAAGAAATACATAATTATTTCAACACAATAGAGCCTACATCAAAAAATGAATATACAGGAAAATATGAAGGATATAATCTTATATTTATTACTGCTGAAAGTTTTGCTCCTTATGCTGTTCACAAAGATTTAACTCCTACTTTATATAAAATGATAAATGAAGGATATAATTTCACAAATTTTTATAATCCTATATGGAATGTAAGCACTACTGATGGTGAATATGTAGCTTGTACCAGTTTGATTCCTAAAAGTGGAGTTTGGAGTTTTGATAAATCATCTAATAATTATCTTCCATTTGTAATGGGAAATCAATTTAAAAAATTAGGATATAAAACATTAGCATACCATAATCATAGCTATAAATATTATAATAGACATTTATCTCATCCAAATATGGGGTATGACTATAAAGGCTTAGGTAATGGGTTGAATGTAAAAAAAACTTGGCCAGAATCTGATTTAGAAATGATGGAAAAAACTATCCCAGAATATATAGATAATGAACCTTTTCACACTTACTATATGACAGTAAGTGGACATATGCAATATAATTTCTTTGGCAATCAGATTGCTCATAAAAATAAAAATTTAGTTAATCATCTTAATTATTCTACAGAAGCTAAAGCATATATAGCTACTCAAATAGAATTAGATAAAGCATTGAAATATTTATTAGATAAATTAGAAGAAAAAAATATTGCTGATAAAACACTAATAGTATTAAGTGCAGATCACTATCCATATGGACTTAAAGATAAAACTATAAATGAATTATCAGGACATAAAGTTGAAAAGAACTTTGAGATTTATAAAAGTCCTCTTATAATTTATACTGCTGATATGAATACAGTTACTATTGATAAACCTTGTTCTAGTTTAGATATAATTCCTACTATTTCTAATTTATTAGGACTAGAATATGACTCAAGACTATTAATGGGAAAAGATATATTTTCTGATTCTGATCCTTTAGTCATGTTTCTAAATAGAAGCTATATAACTGATAAAGGAAGGTACAATGCAGTTAATAAAAAATTTACTCCAAATGAAGGAGAAATTATAGAAAAGGAGTATACTGATATGATTTCATATATAGTAGATACTAAATTTTATTATTCTGCTAAAATACTTGAAACAGACTATTATAATAAAGTACTAGAGGAATATAAGAAAAAAGCCAAATAAAATAAAGATAGATATATCTATCTTTATTTTATTTGGATGAATCTATTATTTGTTTTATAATTTCTTCTTCATTATTTTGGTTCTTTACTATACCATAGCTTTCTTTGAATTCTCCATGTTTGTCCTCGAATTTTTTTATAGACTTTTCTACATTACTTCCATCACATGTTATTACTATCTTTACTTTATTAAAGGGCACTTCTTTTAAGAATGTTCTAATTGCTGGTGCTGGTCCTCCTGCCCATAATGGAGATACTACTATATAATCTTTAGTTCTATCTATTTCTCCATTAACTTTAATACTAACTTCTTTATCTGTTGAAGCATAAAATGCCCCTTTAATAAAGCCTAATATTCCATTCCAATTTTTATTATCAGTAATTTCTATGACTTCATTAGCAACTCCATTAGCTATTGTTTCTGCTACCCTTTTACTTACTCCTGTTCTTGAAAAATACACTATATTATATTTCATAATCTCATCTCCTCTTAATCCTTTCACGACCTTTATATACACTTATAATTAAGTATAGTCATATTTTATTAAGTATACAACAAGACTGAAAAATTATTTTTTAAAACAACTGTTTATATGATCGTCTATTATTCCAACTGCTTGAAGATAAGAGTAGATAGTAATAGAGCCTACAAATTTGAAACCTCTCTTTTTTAAATCCTTACTTATTAAATCTGATAAAGATGACTTTGATGGTACTTCATTTATGTTTTTATAATTATTAACTATCACTTCATTATTAGTAAAGCTCCATATGTAATTATTAAAGCTATTAAATTCATTTTGTATTTCTATAAATTTATTGGCATTATTTATTGCTGCCTCAATTTTTCTTTTATATCTTATAATTCCTTTATTATTTAATAATTCTTCTATTTTTTCTCCATCATATTTAGCTATTTTTTTATAATTAAAATTATCAAATGCTTTTCTAAAATTTTCTCTTTTCTGTAGTATTGTAATAAAACTTAATCCCGCTTGCATTAATTCTAATAATAAAAATTCAAAATGAACTTTATCTTCAAAAACTGGAACTCCCCATTCTTTATCATGATAATCCATATAAAGCTTACTACCTTCTGCCCAATCGCATCTTTGCATTTAAATTTCTCCTCTTTATTTTTTTATTTAATGTTCAATTTTCTTTATTTTATCATATAGTAATTAATATAATGTTACATTGAAATAATAGAAATATATGATAAAATATTTCTAGACTCGAAATATTTTATCACAATATGACAATAAGAAGGGTGTAATTCATGGTAAATTTATCAAATGATTTAACTCCAAAGAAAATGAGAAAAAATATATTACATTTAGCATGGCCAGCAGCACTTAGAATGTTTTTACAAAGTATTGTTGGTATAGTAGATATTATTATGGTAGGTAGTATAGGAGCTCATGCATTAGCTACTGTAGATATTAGTAATAGATTTGTTTTTATAACTGTAGGAGTGTTGTCTTCATTAACTATTGGCGCAACTGCTTTAGTTGCTAGATTTAAAGGTGCTAAAGATGAAGAACAGGTAGAAAAAGTAATTATTCAATCTTTATTAACAGGAGCTATACTTTCAATATTAATTGCTGTTTTAGGATTTGTTTTTGCCAAACCTATATTAAATCTAATGATGATATTAATGGATGAAGTTGATCCTTACATTCTAAATAATGGTAATATATATCTAAAAATAGTTTTTACTTCTATGCTTTTTGCTCTTCCAACTTTAATGTTTAATTCAATATTACAAGGTCTTGGAGATATGAGAACTCCTTTATATATAATGGTTACTACAAATATTATTAATGTTGTTGGTAATTATATCTTTATTTTTGGTATAGGTCCTATTCCTGAAATGGGAGTAGCTGGCGCAGCTATTGGTACTGGTTTAGGCAGATTAGTAGGCTTTTTATTGGCTGGATATGTACTTCTAAGTAAAAAGACATTAATTAAAGTTAGTTTTAATAGTGGGAAATGGAAAATTGACTGGAAGATTTTAAAGGAAATACTACATATAGGACTTCCAGCTTCAATAGAAGAATTAGTTAGAAGAGGAAGTCAAATAATTTATACTATTTTAGTTGCTGGTCTTGGTACTATAACTATAGCTGCAAATGCTGTAGTTATGAATATAAATTCTTTACCTATAATGCTTGGTTTTGGCTTTGGTTTAGCTTCTACTACTTTAGTAGGTCAAAGTTTAGGTGCTAATAAAAAGAAACTTGCCGAAGCCTATGGAAAACAGACTACTATTGTTGCTTTATTTTTAATGATACTGATATCTATTCCTATGTTTATATGGGTAGAATTTATAATTAGATTATATACAAATAATGTAGAAGTTATTTCTATGTCTAAACCTGTTGTCCGATTAATCATAGTAGCTCAACCTCTCTATGGAATATTTTTGGTTCTTGCAGGAGCTTTAAGAGGTGCAGGAGATACTAGATATACAATGATTACCACAATAATTGGTAATTTAGGTGGAAGGATTTTATCTAGTTTATTCTTTGGATATGTTTTAAATCTAGGACTTATGGGATTCTGGCTAGGAATGGTATTAGATATTGGCTCAAGGACTGTTTTAATATTTTTTAGATTCTTATCAAAGAAATGGCAAAAAATTTATGAACAAAGAGAAAATACTAAAACTATATTTACTAAATAAAAAGTTATAAAAATAAACTTTACCTGAGGGTAAAGTTTATTTTCTATTCTTCTGTTTGACTATTTATAATATCTAATATTTCCTTTTTAGTTTGAAAATATTTTTCACTATACATAATATGATCTGAATCTTCTTTATATATGGTGTTGGTAAACTCTACATTAAATTCTCTAAGTATTTTTCCTGGTCTTTTACTCATGACTTCTATTCTAGTACCTAATGCTAATGCTTCGTCTATATCATGGGTTATTAAAAATATAGTACTATTATTTTCCTTCCATATTCCACGAATTAGTTTTTGCATATTTGCTCTTGTAAAAGCATCTAATGCTCCTAAAGGCTCATCCATTAATATTACTTGGGGATAATTAGCAAGAACTCTTGCAAGGGCTACTCTTTGCTTCATACCTCCTGAAAGTTCAAAGGTAGGTTTATCTTCAAATCCTTCTAACTTTACTTGTTTTAAGAAATGTTCTCTTATTTCTACTATTTCTTTTTCTGGAAGCCCTCTCATTCTTGGCCCAAATTCTACATTATCTTTTATACTCATCCATGGATATAATGTTGGAGATTGAAAGACTACTCCTCTATGCCAATCAGGACCATTAATAGGTTGTCCTTGCATTAGACATCTTCCACTAGTAGGATTAAGATATCCTGCAATAGTTTTTAATAGTGTACTCTTTCCACAACCAGATGGACCTAATATACATATAAATTCCCCACGTCTAATTTCTAAATTTATATCTTCTATTGCTAATATTGTATTCTTCTTTTTTCCATATTCTACTGTTAGATTTTGAATGTCTATTAATACTTCTTGTTCTTTCACCAGTTCAATTCCTTTCTACTTTAATTAGAAATATATTATTCTGAATCTGACTCTAAAGATTTTTCAATATACTCTGGATTTACATATTTATTAAACTCTTCTTGAGTAGGAGAATTTTCTATGGAACCTTGTTCTTTTAAAAAATCTGATGTTTCTTTCATTATTCTTGCAAAATCTCCTGGCTCTTCACTTTTTCCTAAATATCTATCTCCTATTAGTTCCTCTCTTGGTATCCATATGGAACCTTTCATTTGAGTTAATGCTTCTTCTTTTTCTATTCCCAATTCTTCTGACACTATTTCTGCTGCTTTTTCTGGATCTTCTATATATATATCTGCTGATTCTGATAATAATGTTATAAAATCTTCTACTAATTCCGGATATTTTTCTGCAAATTCTTTTCTTACTACATCTACATTTGCAGTTACATAGCCTTTTTCTGCCATCTCCTCGCTGGATACTAACATTTTTCCATCTTCTAATATCTTCCCTAGGGATGGTTGCCATGTATATGCTGCTTTTATATCTCCTCTTTCCCATGCTGCTACTATTTCTGCTGTTTGCATATCTAATAATTCTACTTCATCTTCTATTCCTGCTTCTTGTAATGCATTTAATAAGACAAAATGGGATGTTGATGCAAAAGTTGTTGCTACTTTTTCTCCTGCTAAATCTTCTATTTTTTCTATTCCAGAATCATTTTTCACTGCTAATGCTTCTATTTCTCCTAGTATTTCATGTATCCATATCATTTCTACATCTAACCCCATAGCTAATGCTATTATGGAGTTTGTATTTCCCATTGTTGCAAAATCTATACTTCCTGATGCAAGGGCTTTATTTGCATCTACTCCTGAATCAAATACTATAAAGTTTGTCTCTATTCCTTTTTCCCCAAAATATTCATCAAAGTATCCTTCTGCCATTGCTATTGTTTCTTCATTTGGTACACGTAATATTCCAAAATTTATTTCTTTTGGTAAATTTTCATTTCCTTTTGATGAGGTATTTGTTTCCTCTGAATTTCCACATGCCGTTATGGTTAATAAACCTATTGTTAATATTATTGATATTATTTTAATTTTATTTTTCATTTTTTCCTCCTTACTTTAAACATGTCCTCTCCAATATACTATTCTTTTTTCTAAATATCTTAATCCATAATCTATTAAAATGCCTGTAAATCCCATAATTAAAATTCCCACTACTATTACATCACTTTTCAAAAAATTTGATGCATCTAATACCATCCATCCTATTCCTGATGTTGCAGCTACCATCTCAGATGATACAAGGGTTGTGTATGCAACTCCTACTGCAGTCCTTATTCCTGTAAATAACTGTGGCAAACAAGCAGGTAGTACTATTTTAAAAAATATTTTTTTCTGATTTGCTCCTAAAGATTTTGCACTTAAAATATAGTCTATATTAATTCTATTTACTGCAGATACTCCTGCTATATAAATAGGTGCAAAAGCTGCTAAAAAAAGCAATATTATTTTAGAAGTATTATCTATTCCAAACCATAATATAAGTAAAGTATAGTAAGCAAGAGGTGGTAAGGGCCTATAAAACTCTACTATTGAATCAACTACTCCTCTAACTTTTCTAGAATATCCACTTAAAAGTCCTAAAGGTATTGCTGTTGAAATTGCTAAAGCTAAGGCTGTAAACAACCTTTGAAAACTTGCTCCTAAATGTGTAAATAAAGAAATTCCGTTATATCCCTCATTTAAAATTTTAATAAATGAATCTAATACTCTAGATGGAGAAGGTACTAGTGTTGAAGAAAACAATTCTATTTTCGTGATTAAAAACCATATTCCTAATATAGCTGCCCATGTAGCTATTGTAAGAGCTCTTTCAGTACTATGTTTTTTTCTATCTAAATAAGTATTTTCTTTCATAAGTCTCACCTCTTTCTAATAAAATTAACAAAGTCATCAAGTATATACCCGATGACTTTATTACTAATTAATTCTCAAAAATAATTACTTTTAATTAAAGTTATATTCTGTAACTATTTTTTCTCTATCTGTTACTTGATCTTGGAAATATTCATAACAGCAAAT
>NZ_QXXA01000025.1 GCF_009911265.1 Senegalia massiliensis
GAAATAGTTGATACAGCAGTAAAGATATATTTTAGTAACAATATTAGTGCCAAAGAAGCAATAGAAAAAGCTAAAAGAATGTGGAGGGCAAAATCGTGAAGGTAGGTAAAAAATACGAAGTTATCCAGGCAGGTAGAAAAGGTTACAAAAATAGGATAGTAGGAACTGTGATAGAGGAATATCCAAGTCTTTATAGTTTTCAAACGAAAAATTATAGGACAAACATAAATAAATCAGATTTAGCTTGTGGTGATTATACTGCTAAACCTATATAGGAGGAATGAAGAATGAAAAGGTATATATGCACAAAAGAATTATTAATACCGAGATATGATGACCACGGTTGTCAAGTTGAAAATGAGGATATTGAAATAGTGAAAGGCAGTATATGGGAAATAGATGATACTAATTTTAGAATGATAGGTGGAATTAATAGTATTAGATTATTAAATGATGAACATGGATGGTTAGAAATAGAAGGAGATACCTTAAAAGAATATTTTGAGGTAAAAGGAGAGTGTCAATAAATGAAAGTTTATATAAAGGAATTAGAAGGACAAAATTGTGTATTTGAATCAATATCAGGGATTATTGCATCAGTAGAAGTAGAAGTGGATTGCAATGAAGAGTATATAGATAAAACTATTGAAGAGAGAGAAGGAATAGTTAATGATATCGTAAATGAAATAAGAAAATTAAATATAGGTGAAAAAATAGAAAGATTCGGCTTTAATTGGAAAGTTGAAGAAATGTCAAAAGAAGAGTATTTCTGCTTAGGAGAGTTTGAAGGATGGTAAAGTTACAAAATAAAAAGGAGAGTGTAAATATGATAAAGCATTTAAAGTATCTTTTAGATGGAACTTTGATGAAAAGATACATTATAAATAATATTTTAAGGAGTGAATAAATTGGGAATTCATAGAGGAGATACGTTTGAAGAATATATAAACTATTCTAATATAGCTTATCAAAGAAAAAAGATAGCATTGGTACAAAAGATATCTACTCCAGTAAAAGTTTTAAAGAGAAAAGGAAATAAAATAGTAAATGGTTATTTTGAACAAAAAAGCACCTTAGACTTTATAGGAGTATATGATGAATTACCTATATCTTTTGATGCTAAAGAAACTAAAGAGAATAGATTTCCTTTGAAAAATATACATCAACATCAAATAGAATTTATGGAAAGTTGGAATTTAAATGGAGGACGAGCTTTTATATTAGTATCATTTAAAAGTAAAGATAAGGTCTTTAGATTAGAATTTGATGATTTAATTTTTCACTGGGCAACGTGGGAAGAAAATAAAGGAAAGAGAGGTTTTGCAAGTATTCCATACAGTTTTTTTGAAGATGATTGTCAAGAAATAGTTTCAAGAAATGGAATATTATTAGACTACTTGGAGGGATTGAAATGAAAACATTAGATGCAATGAAAGAGATTTATAAAAATACAAGTAAGGAATTTGAGTGTAAGCACATAGGTAAAATTTATATATTAAAGTATCACGAGCTATTAAATGAAATAAAAGCAAACGCAAAAGATGAAACTTGCAATTTAGAATTAAATAATTTAGATGTACTGAAGTTTGATTGGAAAGAAGTAAAAAAGCCTGTTGATTTTATGGCAGTAGTAAAGAGTAGAAAAAAAGTAAAGGTAGAACACGAGCTTTTAGAAGAAGAACAAGAGGAATATTTAAGCTTAGATATTTTAATGTTCAACTTAAGCAATATGCACTATGAACCAGATTTTACGGACATTATATTAAATGGAAAATGGTATATAGAAGATTAAGGAGGTAGTGAACATGAAAGGTTGTAAATTTTGTAAAGAGGATTTAAACGAATGGGGATATATCGGAACAACTCATACTTGTTATGGTGAATTTGGTATCGAAATAATAGAAGATAAATTGCGAATAAATGATGATTACGGACATGAAGATACTATAGACATTAGTTTTTGCCCTATGTGTGGCACTAAATTAAGGAAGTTAAATAATGACGGATAGAGAAAAATTAATAGATTTACTAAGTAGATTAAAAGATGAAGATGTTTCAGAGGTATATAGGCATAGCAATTATCATAGTGGAAGAATAGAAATAAATATAGAATTCAACAAAGATTTATCGGGTTATGAAGAAATAGAATACTTTGATAGATGTGCATATTGGGAATAGAGAAGACAATAAAAAATAGGGAGTGGATATATATGAAAAAGAAAATAAGTATATTGGTAATTGTAGGAGTATTGGTGCTAGGAGTACTAGGAGGATGTAGACAGTCAGATAAGGTATCTCATAACATTTCACTTGAAGCAGATAATTTTAATGTGATTAGAAGATTTACAGTGATAAATGCAATGTCAGATGAACCAGTATTTGAATTAGTAGGTGCATTTTCATATGAAACTTATGACAATAGAATTGAAATTACTGTAGAAACAGGAAAAGATAATTATAAAAAGCATTCAGTTGCATTAACAGAATTTACTATATGGAATGTAGAAGACCTGTATGGTGCTGATGTAGATAGATATAAGTATATAGTTAATTTTCAACCAGAGTCTATAGTTCCTATGACTATTGAAAATCTTGATTAGGAGATAAATATGAACAAATTTCAAAAATGGACAATAAAGGAAATTAAACTTGAAGAATTTATAAAAGAACATATTAAAAAGCAACCAAAAAGAAATATTTCTTATAGAAAAGCTAGAATTGAAGCTAGAGAAAAATTGAGAAAGTTAATTAAAAACTCAAGTGATGATGAATTAGAATATTTTGGACTTAAAAGAAAGAGGTAAAATAATGAAAAATGTCACTTGTAAATATGAAAATGGCGATATAAAAGAGTTTAATTATGATGAATATAAAAGTAGTATAGAAAAGACAAAAGATGCTTTAGATAGAAAACAAGGTGAATTTTACTACACTATCATCAATAGTCCTTTAATAGAATTAAGAGTAGATGATGAAGTAATATATCAAAAGGAGTAGATTAATGCAAGAAATAAGATGTAAAGTATGTAACAAATTATTAGGAAGAGTACCAAAGGCAGTAGTATTTGAAATAGAGATGAAGTGCCCAAGGTGTAAATCAGTAAGAATATATAATAAAGAAGCTCTAGAAGCTCAGGGATAGTTTTCCCTGGGTTTCTTTTATTTTAGGAGGGGAGATATGCAAGATTTAATTATAGAAATACAAAAGTTAAGAAACACTCTAACTTTAGCAGTAAATAAATTAAGAGAAAGAGGGACAAAAAAGGCAGAAGCAGAAAAAAAATATAGAATAGCACTTGCTACAGAAATATTAAAACATAGAGATAACAAGGTACCTGTCACAATCATTGCAGATATTTGCCGAGGTGATGAAAGGATAGCAGAATTAAAATTCAAAAGAGATGTAGCAGAGACATTATATAAAACAGCAGAAGAAAAGATTAATGCAACTAAGTTAGAGATTAGAATTGTAGAAAATCAATTAAATGCTATAAGAAAAGGGGAGTGAGGTATATGACAAATAATAGGTTTAAACCATACTGGGAATTATGTGAAGATATAGAAATATGGACTTATAGATATGAAAGTTATAGAGCACAGTATAAAGCACTAGTAAAAATGGTGAATTTAGATGGACCCAAACATATAAAAGGAGTTGATTATAGTCAGCCAAGAGTATCAGGTGGTGGAGGACAAATAGATTTAGCAGAAGCAATAGAAAGGTTACAGAGGATAGAAAGTAATTTATTTTTACATAGTGAAGCTATTACAAAAATGGAAGAAGAAAAGGAAAAGATGGAGAAGAAACTAAAGGATCTAGTAGGTTTAGAATACAGGGTTATATATATGAGAGATATAGAAGGTAAGAAACTTAAGGATATAGCATCAGAATTAAATTATAGTTATGATTATATAAAAGAAATATCAGCAAGAAATCCCACTAAAAACCCACCAAAGTAAAAAAAGAAGTGTGCTATAATGGTATTAAGAGAAAGACCGACGAAATACACAGGCTTTCATCATAAATTTAATATTATATATAAAAGAACACTTAAACGCCAGGAGTGTTCTTCTTATTATGCCAAAAAGGTGAGAATATGAAAATAACAGATAAGAAATTTAATAAGAGTAAATGTAAAAATTGTATATGGAGAACTAAGATAGATTCAAATACTTATTATTGTATGTTGCCAAGTTGTGATAAAAAAAGGAAAGATAAAAAGGATGATTAACTTGTCATCCAGGAATAAGTAATTTATTAAGGAGGAAGGTATAATGGATATATCAAAATTAACTACACAAGAATTAGATATGTGTAACAGAAAGAATGAAAAATTAAAGAACGAATTAGAGGAATGTAAAAAGGTACTATCAAAGCAAATAGATGAATTAACTACTGAGAATAAAAAGTTAAAAGAAAGGGCTGAATATGCTATACCAGCAAGAGAGAATATAAGTGAAAAATCACTAATGGAGGACCTTACAAAAAGAGAGTATGAGTTAAGGCAGCTAAGAAAAGAGCTTACAGATTTATTAGAAAAGCATAATGCAGCAAAAGAAATTATAAAAGAATATAGTAAGTTAATATAGAATATTGTCGAATATTGCGATTGAAATATGAAGGATTCTCTTTTTTTATGTAGAATATTGTAAACAGAAAGGGGAGGTAATGTTATGAACTTGATTGAGCAATCATTACACTTAAATGTAATAAAAGAAAAATTAGATGTAAAGACTGAAAAAACAAAGGAAGGCAAAATCGTAATAATTAACTGGATAGAAGTATCTAATGCATTAAATAAATTGCTAGATTTTGATTTTTTAAGAAAACAAGCAAAGGAAATATTCCAAATAGATGATATTATTAATATAAGGATTGATAGGTGGATTACAGACGCTAAAACACATAAATTGTTAATAGAAAAAATAGGATCATTAAAAAAATCTATAGAAGCATGCATAGGACTGATAGAAGAATATACTAAAGAAGATTTTAAAGTATCTGAAGGAAAAGGATTAGTTCATACAAGGATGCCAGACGATATAGATATGAAAAAGATGTCTAAAATTACTAGCAATTTAGATAAAGTATTTAATCAATGTCCATTAATAAATGATAAAGTGAAATTTATGGGTGTCGAAAAAGGTTCTGTATATTTTGTATTCGGAGCTTCAATACTAACAATATCAGTGCTTGGTAAGTTATTAAATGCAGCTTTGGATGTACAAAGAAAATATTATCAGAATCAGATGTTAAAAAACAAATTAGAGACTATGGATAATATTAGTGATACAATAGAACCGATAATTGAAGAATTAGAAAATGAAGTAAAAGAGTATTCTAGAGAAAAAGCAAATGCTATAGATGAATCTGGGAAACTTGAACCAGAGAATATAGAAAGGTTGAGTTTATCTATAAAAATTTTAAGTGAGTTAATAGGGCAAGGTGTAGAAATGCAATGTTCACTATATGGAGAACAGGAAAATATGGATATATCTTTTCCTCTTAAAAAAGATTTTAAAAATTTATTAGAAACTACAAAAATGATAAATGGAAATTAGTATAACAAAAGACACCTTAATAAGGTGTCTTTTGTTATATATAAATAAGCATATAGCAATCGAGGTGGTGGTATGGCAAAGAAATTAACTATAATGCAAAAGAGATTTTGTGATTATTATATTGAGACAGCAAATGCAACAGAAGCAGCATTAAAAGCAGGATATTCTAAAAAAACAGCAAGACAGATGGGAAGTGAAAACCTTTCAAAACCTTACATTAAATCTTATATAGATGAAAGACTTAAAATACTCCAAGACAAAAGGATAGCAAAACAAGAAGAAGTATTAGAATATCTTACTAGAGCAATGAGAGGAGAAGAAACAGAAGAAGTAGTAGTAATAGAATCTAAAGGTGACTTTGAAAGTAAAGCTAGAATTATTAAAAAACAACTATCGGGTAAAGACAGAAATAAAGCTGCTGAATTATTAGGTAAAAGATATGCTACATTTACTGATAACAAAAATCTAGATATTAAAGTTCCAGAAATAGTATTTGATATAAAAGATGATGAAAATGAAGAGGATTAGCTTACAAAAATTAATAGGTCAAGGGTATAACAAGGCCTGGAATACTAAAAAATTCTACAAAGTAATAAAAGGATCTAGAGGTAGCAAGAAATCAGTAACTACTCAAATAGAAATAATATCTAAAATGATGGCTCATCCTTGGATGAATGTTATAGCTGCAAGAAGATATCAGAACACTTTAAGAGATAGTATGTATGTAGGGTTAAAGAGTGCTACTCATAGATTAGAAGTATCTCATTTATGGACATTTACAGTTAGTCCAATGGAAGCTACTTATTTGCCAACAGGACAAAAAATATTATTTAGAGGATTTGATGACCCTTTAAAAATGACATCTATTCAATTAGAAAAAGGAACAATAACTCATTTATGGGTAGAGGAAGCTTATGAATTAGAAAGTAGAGATAAATTAGATACAGTAGTAGAAGCTATGAGGGGTATTATAGATGACCCTAAAGCTTATAGACAAGTAATACTTACATTTAATCCATGGAGTGAACATCACTGGTTAAAAGAAGAATTCTTTGATTTAGAAGATGAAGATATATTTACAATGACTACTACTTATAAAATAAATGAATTTCTAGATAAAGATACAATAAGAAGATATGAAAAGCTATATAAGACCAATCCTCGAAGAGCTAAGATAGTATGTGATGGAGAATGGGGAATATCAGAAGGGTTAGTATTTGAAAATGTAACATATGAATACTTTGATATCCAAGAGAAAATAAAAGAACAATTACAATTATTAATAGGTTTAGACTTTGGATATGAACATGATCCAACAGCATTAATAGTTGCCTTATTAGATGAAGAAAATGAAAAGATATATATTATAGATGAACATTATGAACAGGGTATGAGAACCAAAGCTATTGCTAGTATGTTAAAAGAAAAAGGGTATCAAAAGTCAACTATAATAGCAGATAGTGCAGAAGGTAGGCTTATAGATGAAATAAGGTATGATTACAATATTAAAGGTATTAAGAAAAGTGACAAAGGACCTGGAAGTGTAAATCAGGGAATAGAGGAATTAAAAAACTATCAAATTATATGTCATCCTAATTGCACTAATACAAAAGAAGAATTTTATTCCTATGCTTATAAAAAGGATAAAATATCAGATAAATTTCTTAATAAACCAGAAGATAAGAATAATCACTTAATGGATGCACTAAGATATTCATTGCAATCCAAAAAGCAAAAAGTATCAATTAGGATGTTTAAAGGAGGGATATAAAGTGTTTATATTAGATTCAGAAACAGAAATGACAGAAGAATTATTATTAGAACTTATAGATAAACATAAAGCTTACCATGAAAGATATGAAAGGCTTAAAAAGATGTATAAACATGAACATGAAATATTAGATCTACCTAAAAAAGAAGCATATAAGCCTGATAATCGTTTAGTTGTCAACTATGCAAAATATATAGTAGATACTTTAAACGGTTTTTTTATTGGAGTACCTATTAAAATTAAACATGATAAAAAAGAAATTAATGACTATTTAGAGTTTATAGATAAATTTAATGATCAAGATGATAATAATGCGGAACTATCAAAGTTATGTTCTATATATGGTCATGCTTATGAAATGATATATGTAGATGAAATAAATGATAAAGCACATATGGGTATAACTTATATAGAGCCAATGGAAGCTTTTGTTGTATACGATAATTCTATAGTGGGTAGACCAATGTATGGAGTGAGGTATTATAATTCTGTAGAAGGCAAGCTAGAAGGTTCTTACAGTGATAAAAATACAATATATTATTTCAATGAAAATGATAGAGGTGAAATAGTAATAGGCGAAACCAAACCTCACTTATTTGGAGATGTACCGATTTATGAATATGTTGAGAATGAAGAAAAATTAGGAGCATTTGAAGGGGTAGAGACTCTTATAAATGCTAATAACAAAGCTTTATCCGAAAAGGCGAATGATGTTGAATACTTTGCAGACGCTTATTTATTAATATTAGGAGCAATATTAAATGAAGAAGCTTTAAATAAATTTAGAGATAATAGAATTATTAATATGGAAGGCAGAGATATTGAAAAGCTAGTAGTAGAATTTTTAGAGAAACCTTCTGCTGATGAAACCCAAGAAAATCTTATTGATAGATTAGAGAAACTTATATTTCAAATATCTATGGTTATGAACATTAACGATGAAAACTTCGGTACGCAATCAGGCATAGCATTAAAATATAAATTGCAATCCATGGAGAATTTAGCAAAGACTAAGGAAAGAAAGTTTCAAAGTGGATTAAATAAAAGATATAGAATGATAGCTAATACAGGACTAACTCCTTTAAAGGGGGATGAATGGGTAGGAATATCAACTCAATTCACGAGAAATTATCCAGCTAACCTTAAGGAGGAAAGTGAAATAGCTAAAAACCTTAAAGGTGTAACAAGTGATGAAACAGCGTTAAGTGTATTAAGTATGGTGGAAGATGCAAAAAGAGAAGTAGAAAAGATTAATGAACAATATAATTCAGATGATAGTTTTGATTTTAAAGAAGAAGCTGATGTAGATGAAGAGTAATAAATACTGGCAAGAAAGACAAAAAGCTTATTTTAGCAATATAGAAAGAGATGAAAATAAGCTTCTTAAAAAGCTATACAAAGAATATAGCAAAGAGGCTAAAAGGCTCAATAAGGAAATAGCTAGTTATTATATAAAGTATGGCAAGGACAACATAATAGAATATAAAGATTTATTGGTAGAATTACATCCCGAAGAAAGAGATTTATTAATTGAAGATATAGATTTATTTTTTGAATTACACTCTAAACTTGAACATTTAAAACCTATTAGAAAAAACATGTATAAAGTAGATAGACTGGAATCCCTTAACTATGCAATCACTAAGGGACAGTTAGAGTTAGGATTAAAAGAAGAACAATTAATAATGGATCATCTATCACGAGGGTTTAGTGATACTTATTATAAAGTTATAAAAGATATGAATCTAGGAGTAAATGATTCTATTATTAATGATTCTATGGCTAGGGATTTAGTTAATACTAAATGGCTAAATGGTAAGAATTTCAGTGATAGACTTTGGACCAATAAACAAAAGCTGATAGATTATATGACTACTGATTTTAAGAATGGTGTTATAAGAGGAGATAATTATAATAAATTAGGCAATATATTAAAAAGAAGATTTATTAAAAGGAGTAAGAATGATATTAAACGATTAATATATACAGAAGGAACTTTTGTTCAGAATCAGGCCATGGCAAGACCATTTGAAGATATGGGATATGATACCTATATTTATGATGCTATATTAGATAATAGGACTTCTGATACTTGTGAAGGTCTTAATGGACAAGAATTTTTATTTAAAGATAAGCAAGCAGGAGTTAATTTTCCTCCAATGCATTCATGGTGTAGGTCTTCCTTTATGGTAAAATTATGATATTATATATTTATATATAATAAAAAGCATATATAGGAGGAAGGTTATATGGAAATAGTCTTAGTCATAGTAGGATCATTGTTAACATTTATAGGATTAGTGATGATGATAGTTAATTTTATTCGTAAAAAGCCTATAAAAATGTATGGTGTAGCTCTTGGATTAGGTATAGTAGTATTTATTGGTGGTGCATTTATGATTAATGCAAGAATAGAAGATGATTTAGCAGAAGCTAAAGAAGCAACAAAAAAGCAATATGAACAAGATAAGAAAAATATTAAAAAGAAAATATCTGATAAAGAAAAAGAAATAAAAGAGAAGGAAAAAGAAGAAATTGAAAAGAAGAAAGCTAAAGGTGAAGTTGAGTTAGATTTAGCTATATCAGAAAGAGAATTTACTGTTGGTAAGAGTGATAAGAATTTTTTAGATGTAGAAGATGATCTTAAACCTAATTCATTTGTTAAAGGTGATTCTACTGGTAAATGGCGAAAGATTATAATAACAAAGTCTGTAGATATTAACGAATACTTGTTATCTTATAAAAAATTATATATGCCTGATGATATAGAATCAGTTCATGTTATCTTTAATTTTGCATACAATACAACTACAGTTGTACGTGATGTAGGTCCATATCTAGGAGCAGAAGTATATGAATTTGTAGAAGGAGAACCACAAGATGCCAAAAAAATAGGAACTGGATTATTATTAGGAGAATATCAAATTTATAAGGATAATGGAGATATAGTAGACTTTGAGAAAGTAGTAGAAGCTGAAGAAAATGAATAAATAAATTTAAGCAGCCTTAATTATAGGGTTGCTTTTTTATTGCACATAAATGGAGGGGTTATGATGAACGAATTAATGTTTATATTTAAACCAGTATTGATAGCACTGTCTTTACTTTTAACAGTTTCTATAGTGGTTCTAATAGGAATAATAATAATAGCTGCTATACAGAATATAAAGAAACTACTTAAAGATAAATAGGAGGGGCTTAATGTGAAATGCAAGCATGAATGGCTAGATATAACAACTAAAGATGGAAGGAAAGCTTTAATTTGCAGTAAATGTTCTAAGAAGGTTCATAAAGGGCAATTAACAAATAAAATATCAGCTGATATATCTGCTTCTATAACATTACCTATAGCTAGAGAACAAATAGATATGCCACATTATAACGGAGAAGAAACAGTCATTGTTAAAGTTTACAAGGATGATTTAATTAAGGAATTATATAAAGGATTAAATCTATCAATCAATAATTTTAATAAGGGGTGATTAAATGATAGTAATTTGTGATGAATGCAAAAAAGAATTTAAAATAAAGCTTAGAGTTAGAATTTTAAAAGAGGATATAGAAGAAGAATACTTTATTTGTCCTCAATGTAAAGCAGAATACAGAGTAAATTTAACTAATGAAAAATGTAGAGAATTAAGAAGTCAATTACAAGATCTACAAAAACAATATAGTAAAAGAAAGACTACTGATAAATTTAATCGGATAAAAAAAATACAAAAAGAGTTTAGGAAAGAAATGTTAAAATTAAATAAGGAGTTGAAGTAATCATGGATGTAAAAAATGAAACTAATATTAATGAAGAAGCTATGAAAAACTTTAAAGAAGTAATGGAAAAGATAAAAGAATTAGTGAAAATGGTGTTTAATAACATCAAAAAACTCTTTAAGAATAATCCAAGGGTTATTGATTTTTTTATAGGAAATAAAAAGGAAAAACAAAAGTTTAAACCAGTATTAAACATATATCCTAAGAAAAATTTTATATTAGATAAAAGAGCTCAGAATTATTATTGTAGAAGTAATTGCTAGGAGGTGATTAGTTGAAATTAAATATATTAGGTCAAGAATATGAAGTTTTATTATTGACTGAAGAAGAATATCCAAAACTCAAACACCTAGATGCAAATGGTATAGCTGAGTTATATAATAAGCAACTAATAATAAATAAAGATGGTACAGTTCAAAATGAAGTAACATTTGATAATTTAAAAGCTTTTACAAGCAAAGTCATAAGACATGAAATTGTACATGCTTATTTCCACGAATCGGGATTGATGGATTATTGCAATGATGAAAGGCTTGTTGATTGGATAGCTTTACAGTTACCTAAGATGGCTAATACTATTGATGATTTTGAAAAAAATCAAGAAGACTTTTATAAGTAGCAACTATTGCAAATTATGCAAGAGTTGCTTTTTTAATATAAAAATATAGTCCAAGCATTTATGACTTTAAAAGATATGGATTGTCTAAGCATTATAGACGTTAAACTTATATGGGAAATAGGAGGAATAGAAAATGTTAAAAGAATTAGAAAAGATTAACCTTCAATTATTTGCAGAAGAAGGTGAAGAACAAGAAGAAATAAAAAAAGAAGAAACTAAAAAGGAACAAAAGGCTGACGAGTCTAAAAAAGAAGCTAAGTATACTGATGAAGATATTAATAAAATAATTGATTCAAAGTTTGCTAAATGGCAGAAACAGAAAGAAGAAGAAATTAATGAAGCTAAAAAGTTAGCTGATATGAACGCTCAAGAAAAAGCAGAGTTTGAAAGAGATAAGATAAGAGAAGAACTAAAAGAATTAAGAAAAGCTAAGACTATTAGTGAAATGTCTTCTACAGCTAGAAGTATGTTAAAAGAAAAGAATATATCTATAGATGATAAATTATTAAACGTTCTAGTATCAGATGATGCAGAAAAGACAAAGGAGAATGTAGAAAGTTTTTCAGATATGTTTAGCAAAGCAGTAGAAAAAGCAGTATTAGATAAGATTAAAAACCCTAATGATAAAAAAGGCACTACTTCTACTGTAACAAAAGAAGAAATTATGAAAATAAAAGACACAACGTTAAGACAACAAAAAATTAAAGAAAATATGCATTTATTTGAATAAAAAAGGAGAATGATAATTATGGCAGCAGAAACAAATGTAATTAAACAAGTTGATTTAGCAAAAGTACAATCAGTAGATTTTGTAAATAGATTTGGAGAGAATATTTCTAAATTGATTGAAGCTTTAGGAGTTACTAGAAAATTACCAGTCCAAGCAGGTATGGTAATTAATAGATATAAGAGTGCTGATGTAACTTTAGCTGGTGGAACTGTGGCAGAAGGAGAAATAATTCCACTTTCTAAAGTTAAGACAAAGCCAGCAGAATCAATTGAAATGACAATAAAGAAATACAGAAAAGCAGTTACAGCAGAAGCTATTCAGAAATCTGGTTATGATCATGCAGTTGCAGAAACAGATGAAGCATTATTAAGAGAATTACAAAAAGGTGTAAGAACTGATTTATTTTCTCATATAACTACAAATGCAAAGGCAACTGTAGCTTATGAACATGGATTACAGGGAGCAATTGCAACGGCTTGGGGACAAATACAAACTAAATTCGAAGATGATGCAGCGGAAACTTTAGCTTTTGTAAATCCTATTGATGTTGCAAAATATCAAGGAAGTGCAAATATAACAATGCAAAAAGAGTTTGGTATGAACTTTGTTAAAGGTTTCTTAGATGCAGTGGTTATTACTAATACATCAGTACCAAAAGGAACTATATATGCTACAGCAGCAGAAAATATAGTACTAGCTTATATACCTATGAGTGCATCAGAAGTTGCAAGAGCATTCAATTTAACATCAGATGAAACCGGATTTATTGGTATGACTCATAGCCCTCAAGAAGATAGAGCAACTATACAATCTCTAGTTATGAGTGGTATAACTCTACTTACTGAAAGGGAAGATGGACTCGTTAAAGTAGCTATAACAAAAGAAGAACCAGCAGGAGCATAGATCGCTCATTTAAGGATGTGATTTAGATGGTAGAAGAACAAAACTTATTAGACAGAGTTAAAACTCGTTTGCCTGGTGAAAACCAGGTTGACGATGCTTTTTTGGCTGAAATAATAAGAACTATACAAGATAGATTAAATTTAAGACTAGGTACAGAAACATTGCCTAAACAATTTTATTCTATATTAGTAGATGCAGTAATTAAGATGTACAGAAGAAAATACTACGAAGGGATTAAGTCTGAAAGTATTGACACTATAAGTACGAGCTTTGCAGATGATGTATTAAAAGAATATGAGACAGAAATCAATTCTTATATAGATAGTAAAAAAGTGATAACTCAAAATGTAGTGAGATTCCTATGAAGTATTTTAGAGCTAATTTAATTAAAAAAATAGATACAGGACTTAAAGATGAATTGGGCAATCCTACATTTGAAGAAACTTTAATTCCTATTACAGATTGCAGAGCTACAGAATGGACTACTGATGATGTAAATATATATGGTAGAGATATTACATCAAGTAATAGAAAAATCTTCATAAAGCCTAACGTAAGTCTTGAGAATGTATATAAGATAAAAATTGATAATGAAACTTATAATATTACTAGTATAAAAAAATTAGGCAGATGGATTCTTTTAATTGTGAAAGGATTTAGAATATGAAAATAGGACTAGGTTTAAAAGGGACTCAAGCACTATCTATAGCTTTACTTAAAAAGAGTAGTGTAGCTTGGGAAAGAGTAGCTAATAAAAGTTTAGTTGAGATGTTTAATCGTGGAGCTCATCCACCAGGCACTCCGGTTGATAGTGGAGAATTAAGGCTGGGTAGAAAAGTAAAAAAAGCTAGTGCTGGCAAATCTTTTCATGGAGAATTTGGCTATAATAAAGATTATGGCCCTCATGTTGAGTATGGTCACAGGACTAGAGGTGGAGGATATGTTGAAGGTCAATATTATCTTAGGAATAATGTAGAAGCACAAAAAGATATGTATAGAAATGATCTATTGATAGAGATGAGGAAATAATATGCTTAAAAAGTTAGGGTTTGTAGAGTTTATAAAGGCAGTGATGGATAGAGTGGAAACAGGGACAGGGCTAAGGTGCTATGACGCAATACCTAAGAATGCACCTAGTCCTTTTTATTATGCAGAGATAGTAGGGCTTAGAAAAGCTGATACTAAAACTATGTTTGTAGATGTCTTTACTGTATTTATTCACGTAATAGCAGAACCTCAAGAAAATAATAGTAGTGTAGCAGTATATAAAATGATACAAGAATTAGAAGAAGCTATGACAGAAGATATTGATATAGATTGCAAATATACAGTTATATCTCAAGATAGTTTAGGTTTACAAAGAATACAAACAGATGAAACGAATGAAAAGCATGCAATCCTTAGCTATGATTTTAAAATATGCTATGGATTTAAAATTAAATAAATAGGAGGTTATGATTAATGGCGAATTATGAAGAAAATTTATATTGTGATTTTGATGCTAGTGCAACTAAAGCTTTAGCTGGTAAAGATATTATACTTGCAGTATTTGATGCTACAGGAGCTAAGTTATTAGCAGTTTCAGGACAACAAGGGTTAACTATAAATAGAACGGCAGATTCTATTGAAGTATCAAGTAAAGACACTAAAGGTGGATGGAAGTCTAAAATAGCAGGAATGAAAGAATGGTCTATTGACAATGATGGTCTTTATGTGCCGTCTGACGAAACTCACAAAACATTAGGGAAAGCTTTTGAGGACAGTAATCCAGTTTGTATAAAGGTTGTAAATGCAAAAGCTAAAGAGTCCATGTTTGGTGGACTAGCTTATATATCTGATTATTCACTAGAAGCTCCATATGATGATGCTATGACTTATAGTATAGCTTTAGAAGGTAACGGTGCATTAGTTGATTTATCAGAAGAAGCAGGAGCAACACAAATGCCAGGAGAACCTGTAGCCCCAGAAGGACCTGCAGAGTAAAAAAGGAGGTTATTAAATGTTTGAAGTAGATGGAAAACATTATGAATTAAAATATAAAATTAAAACAATAGAACAAATAGAAACAGTGTTAAAAGAATCTCTAGTTGCTACTATGAGAAAAACGGAGGGTATATTATCAATATCAACTTTAAAAGTTTGTTTTGGTTTTGCTTTGTTTAATAGTGAAGGCAATAAAGTATCACCTCAACAAGGTATGGAAATAGCAGAAAGATTGATTGAAGAAGATTACATGAAACTAAATCAAGCGGTAGTTACTACTATAGATAGAGACTGCCCTTTTTTATTCCAAGCCAACTAGTTGAATTTGAGTATCTAGGTGGCGGAGAAAGAGATTTAGAATATGAAAAATTAGCGAAGGACTATCAAAAAGAGATAGACTTCGCTTTTTTTGTTACTAATTTTAATTATACAAAAGAAGATTATTTAGATTTAACGCCTAAAGAAAAAATGTTCATTATGAAGGCTTGGGAAACTAAGCTAGTAAGTGATTCTACTCATATGAGAAATGCAGTATTAAATGCAGTTAATAATGCAATGAGAAAGAAAAATAAAAAGTTTGTAGATTTATGGAAGAAGAAACAAAAGAAACTAGATAAAGAGTTAGCACGTAACAATTTAAAAATAGTGCAAAAATTAGAAAAAGATAATGATAAATCTTGGGTTGAGAAAATATACAAAGCAAATGGAATGAAAAAACCTCAAAGGAAGGAGGTTAACAATGTCTGATTATACATTAAGTGCAAAAATAACAGGAGATTCTAAAAGTTTTGAAAGTGCATTTATAAGAGCACAAAACAAAATGAAAAGTTTTGATAAAAAAGTAAAAAACATGGGTGCTAATATATCTAGATCTGGAAAAAATATGATGAAATTTGGAAGTAAAGTATCTTTGATGACAGCCCCTTTGCTGTTACTGGGCAAATCTGCACTTAAGACAGGCATGCAGTTTGAGTCGAGCATGAGTCAAGTTGCTGCAACTATGGGAATAACGAAAGATGAAATAGCGAAAGGTAGCAAATCTTTTGATATGTTAGAAAAAGCAGCTAGAGAATCTGGAAAGGTGACACAATATAGTGCTAGCGAATCGGCAGAGGCCTTAAATTACTTAGCTTTAGCAGGATATAATGCAGAACAAGCAATAGAAACATTACCTAAAGTACTGAGTTTAGCATCAGCAGGTGGATTAGACCTTGCTTATACTTCAGACTTAATTACAGATAGTGCTAGTGCATTAGGTCTTGAAATAGATGATTTAGATGGTTTTATAGACCAAATGGCTAGAACTTCTCAAAAATCTAATACAAATGTAGGACAATTAGGGGAAGCTATACTCAAGGTTGGAGCAAATGCTAGAGATTTAAAAGGTGGGACATTAGAGCTTAATACAGCTATTGGACTATTAGGAAACGTAGGTTTAAAAGGGTCTGAAGCTGGAACTAAATTAAGAAACGTAATAATGGCGATGACACCTACAACTGATGCAGCAGTAGCAGCTTTCAAAGCATTGGGAGTACAGACATATGATGCAAATGGAGAACTCAAAGGATTAGATAATATATTTACAGATTTAAATAAATCTATGGCCAACATGACTACAGAAGAAAAGAAACGAATGATTTCATCTATATTTAATAAACAAGATATGGCAGCAGCTCTTTCTCTTTTAGCTTCAACAGCTCAAAGTACAGATGACTTAAACTTTGCATTAGAAGAGTTAGGCGTACCTATGAAGGATATAGATATGAACATGGATAGTTTAGTAGGCAAAGTATCAGAGTATGGAGATGAACAAGAGTTTGCGAGTTTTGCAATGAAAGAGTTTGGATTAACAGCAGAACAATCTGGAGTTCTATATAATACATTATCTGAGGCTATAGAAGGAGATTCAGCGTGGAATAGCTTAGCGAAAGAAATAAAAAATTCAGATGGTGCTGCTCAAGACATGTCTGATACTTTAAATGACAATCTAGAGGGTGATGTAAAGAGAATGGGAAGTGCATTTTCAGAGTTTCAGATTGCTTTATATGAAACATCAAATGGAGCTATGTCAGATTTTATAGTGAAAGTAACGGAGATAATAAATAAGTTATCATCCCTTGATAGCTCTACACTACAAATAATAACAGCAATAGCAGGAATAGCACTTATAGCAGGGCCGACTATTGTAATTTTAGGAGCAATAGCAACAGCTTTTGGAACATTAATATCAGTTGGTGCAGCAATAGCAGGAGCTTTATTAAGCCCTATTGGATTAGTTGTAACAGCAATAGTTGGATTAGGTGTCGCCTTAATTAATGCTTTAGTTCCAGGCGATACTTTTTTAGCTAAATTAAAAACAATAGGAACTTATATAATGGATATGTCAAGGAATATTATTCCTATGCTTAAAAATGCTTTTGCTACAGTTTCAGAAGTATTCATGAGTATAGTTAGTGTTATAGTATCAACATTTATGCCAACTTTTAATATTGTTAAAACTGCTATTATAGATATTGCCATAGCTGCAATACCTTTTATAGTTAATGCTTTTATGACATTAGTAAATATAGTAGTAAGTGTAGGCCAAGCAGTTATAAATATAGCATCAGCGGTATTCCCCGTTCTACTAAATGTATTTAACATGTTAGTACCTGTTATATCAGATATAGTTGTTATATTAATGAATGTAGGCACTCAAGTTTTAGCAATGGCATCTAAATTAATAACTAGTTTAATGCCTGCTTTAACAACGTTAATTCAAACTTTTATGAATATAGTACAAACTGTAGCACCTGGAGTAATTGCAGTTATTAATGCTATTATTTCAGTTATAAAAGTTATGATTCCAATTATTATGAGTATAGTTTCTACTGTAGTTACTGTTATAGCAAATATATTCTCTGCTATAACTCCTGTGATTGCTTTTATAGGAATGATTATTAATACAGTTATGGCAATTATAACGCCTATAGTATCTTTTATAGCTAATGTTATAGCAAGCATATTAACTATTATAGGTACAATAGTAGGAATAATTACAGGGATATTCAATACAGTATTTAGTGTTATTAGTGGAGTGTTTAGCAGTGTAAATACATTTATAGCAGGAGTAATAAATAGAGTTAGCTCAAAAATAAGCACGGTTTCATCAACTGTAAGCAATGTGTTTAATAAAGTATATAATATTGTTTCATCTATAATGGGTAGAGTAGGCTCTAGAGTATCAGGTGTATTTTCTAGTATTCAAAATGCTTGGTCTGGATTAACTGGTTTTGTTAATGGAGTTATGTCGGGGATAGGAACAGCAGTTTCAGACTTGGTAAGCAAGGTAAAAGGAGCAGTAAATAAAGTAACAAGTGGTATAAATAGTGCTATAGGCATTATAAATAAGATACCTGGCGTGAGCATAGGTATGATACCTCAATTGCAAAGAGGTACAGATGATTGGGCAGGTGGATTTGCTAGAATGAATGAGGGCGGCAGGGGAGAGTTAACATATCTTCCTAATGGAACAGTAGTTGTCCCTCATGATATTAGTATGAAATATGCAAAAGAATCAGCTAGAGTTAATAATAACTTTGAAGGAAATACAGAAAATATAGGTGGTAATCAGTATATAAACGTGTCTCTAGATAGTGCAAATATCTATGATACTAGAGATATAAGAGAAATAAGCAGAGAAATAGCACAAGAAATATCGAGGGAGGTGTCATTCGGATAATGGATTATTGTGAAAATGAATTAGATGTATTTATTATCTTAGATGACTTTAATACACTAGATAATAATATAAGAGTAATGGAGCTAGGGGAAAAACAACCTAGCTCTTTAAAATATGAAAAATCAGAAGCTTATGGCCAAGATGGATTTACAAAAGTATCAGCAGGTGCCTATAGAGGATTTGAAAGAACTTCTAGGTTATTAATAAGCAATGTAGAAACTTATGATTTATTTATGAATAAATTTTATATTGGTAAAGATGTTAAGGTTTATTATAGTGACGATGAAGGCAAATATAGGTACGGTACTATTTCTGATATAAAAGATAATATTCTGATAGGAGATAATAGGGAAATAGCTATTACAATAGATTTACAGCCTTTTAAGTATGTAAATCAAACAAATATAGAGATAACACACCAAACTGATTTATATAATAGTGGCAATGTATATGCTAAGCCTTTAATTTATGTTTATGGCGAGGGATTAGGAAATGTATATATAAATGGACAAACAATGAAATTAGAAGTTGACACAAGTCTTTTAATTGATTGTATTGATATAGATATATTTAATAAAGATGGAATAAGAGCTAATAGTAGAAGAAAAGAAGGTAGTTTTTTTATATTAGAAGAAGGTAAAAATATAATTGATTTTGATGGAGCTATAACAAGATTAGAAATTGATGTTGCTTGGAGGTGGAGATAATGATTGAATTTTTCCCTCCTGGTACTACTATATTTGAAGGTGGAACTTTATTACCAAAATCTTTTGATGCTAGAGTTACACATGAGAGAAATGGAAAGTTTGATTTAGAGTTTAAATATCCTCTCAAAGACCTAAAATATATGGAATTCAAACAAAAAACTATATTCTATACAGATGTACCATATATGAAAAAACAAGCTATGTATCTATCTAGCATAAAAAAAAGAAATGGGTATGTGGAAGTATATGCTAAACATTTATTCTTCTTATTAAGTAAAAACGTCACTAAAGATATAAAAAGTAGTAATGTAATAGGACCAACTATAATAAGCAGATTTACTCAATCTTTACAAATACCTCATAATTTCACTTTCTATACTAATATAACAGACTCTCATGCTTTTAATGAGCCAGGATATGCTAATGCTATGGATGTATTTGCAGAAGGCAAACACTCTATCCTAGGTCAATGGGGTGGAGTTTTAGTTATGGAGAACTGGGATATTAAATTACTCCAAAGATTTGGTAGGGATACAGAATATTTAGTAGCTAAGAGAAAAAATATAAATGATATAGAAATTGATGAAGATGGCGAGGGTGTAGTAACCAGATTGTTTTTAACTGCTGAACTTGACAATGACGAAGTTATAGAAGCTATAGTTGATAGTCCTTTAATAGATGAATATCCTCAAGTTTATGGTGAAGTTAGAGAATCTTCCAATGAAAAAATAAAAACTAAAGCTGATTTAATAAAATATGGTGAAGACATATTTAGATTGCAAAGGATAGATTTACCTGATGAATCTTTTACTGTAGATGTAACAGATGATGTAAAAGAATATGAATTTACTATAGATGATACTGCTTTAATTTACTATGAAGATTATGATCTTTATAAAAGAATAGTGGTTACATCTTATGAGTACGATCCTATGAGTCATAAATATTTAAAAATTAGATTTGGAGACAAGAAAAAAACTCTATCGCAGCAAACATCAGAAAAGGTAGAAAAAGACATAGTTAAACCTCAATTCAATATAATAAGTGAAATAATAAAAGATATAACTAATAAATTAGGTGATCCAACTGGCGGTATTATTAAATTCATACAAGATAACGAAGGTAATATAATAGAAATACTTATTACTGATAATGATAATTTAGAGCTAGCTATGGATATATGGAGAATGAACATACAAGGGATATCACATTCATCTACCGGTATAAATGGAGAATTTGATATAGCTATGACTCAAGATGGTAAAATTGTAGCTGATTTTATAGCAACTGGTGTTTTAAATGCAAATCTAATAAAAGCAGGAATGCTAAGAAGTTTAGATGGTTCTACATGGATTGATATGGAGAGTGGATACTTCAACTTTAAAGATAGAATTATATTCGATAAAGACGGTTTTATTCTTAGATTAAGCAATGGTAAAACTATAGAACAAGAAGTATCAGATAATGTAGATAATTCTATACAAGAAGCTACAACTACTATGCAATCAAATCTAGAACAAACAGAAGAATTGATAAGAAGAGAAGTAACAGAAAATTATACAGCTAAATCAGACTTTGAAACTTATCAATCCCAAGTATCCACAAAATTTGACCAGACAAGCGAGGATTTCTTATTTCAGTTCACAGAATTAACACAACAAATAAGCAATCTTGATGATGATACAAAGGCACAATTCAATGAATTAATAAAATATATAAGATTTGAAAATGGAAATATTATTTTAGGTGAAGTAGGAAATGAAATAACATTAAAAATACAAAATGATAGAATAGCATTTTTACAGAATAATTTAGAGGTAGCCTATTTATCTAATAATACTCTATATATAACCGATACAAGGGTTCTAAATAGCATAAGAATAGGTAATTTTGCCTTTATTCCTAGAAGTAATGGTAATTTAAGCTTTAAAAAGGTAGGTGAATAAAATGGCAAGTTTAACTTGGAATCCAGGTATAAACCAATATAGTCCATATGTAGTATTAACAGTAACAGAACAATCACAAAGCACATCAGGCAACTACAGTATTTTAGCTTACTCATTAAAGCTATATAGACCTAGACAAATATATTCATCTTCTAGTAAAAGCTATAATGTAAAAATTAATGGTAAAACAGTAAAGAGTGGCTCTACTTATATTGGTGGTAGTGGTACAAAAACCATAGCAAGTGGTACAACAAAGGTTTATCATAATTCAGATGGAACAAAGACAGGTGTAGCAATATCTTTCTATCAAGAAATTAGCATCACATGGAGTGGAAGCTCAACAGGAAATGCAAGTAAATCAGGAAGTATGAACTTAACTACTATACCTAGAGCATCCATACCAACGGTAAATGACTCTACTGTTTATTTAGATGATAGTGTAACTATATATACAAATAGAAAAAGTAGTGCATTTACACACACAATAACATATAACTTTAAAGGTCAAACTGGAACTATAGGAACAGGAATAAGTACAAGTAAAGCTTGGACTATACCTAAATCTTTAGCTAGTAAAATACCCAGTGACACTTCGGGTACTCTTACTATATATTTAAAAACGTATAATGGAAGCACATTGATTGGAACTAAATCTATAACTATAAAAATATACGTACCAAATACAAGTGAATTTAAACCCTCCATAGGAACAATAAATATATCTGAAGCAATTTCTGGATTAGATAGTAAGTTTGGAGCATATATAAAAGGAAAGTCAAAATTAGAAATTTCATATAGTTCTAGTGGTGCTTATGCATCGTCTATAAAAACTAAGAAAATAAGTGCTAATGGTGCAACTTATAATAGTTCTAGTGCAACTACTGGATATATTAAATCTAGTGGAACTCTTACAATAACTGCTACTATAACAGATTCTAGAGGAAGAACTGTAAGTAAAAGTACAACTGTAGATGTATTAGATTATACTTCTCCTTCTATATCTAAATTAAAAGCCTATAGGTCAAATGCAGATGGAACAGAAAATGATGAAGGCGAATATGCTAAAGTTGAAGTAAGTGGAAAGGTTACACCACTAAACGATAAAAACACAAAAAGCTTTAAAATAAAATATAAAAAGTCAAATGAATCAACTTACACAGTTGTTGATTTAGATAATTCAGCGTATACATTAAATACAAGTATAATATTACCTAATATAGATGGTAACTTTACTTATGATATTGTATTTGAAGTTAATGATTATTTTACATCAACACCAAAATTAGAACCATTACCAACAGCCTTTACACTTGTAGACTACCACGCTAATGGAAGATCTATGGCGATTGGTAAAGTATCAGAAGGTTTATATACTCTTGAAATTAGAGGTTATACTAATCTTGAAGGTAGATTATTCTTAGGGGATGGCTCAGCAGGAAGTTTAATTCACATGAAAGGTTCATCAATAGGAAGGGACAATATAAACTATATAGCTATGTATGACTCTACTGGAGTTACTAGACAGGCATATTTTGGAATTTCAAGTAATCATAGTGATAATTTCCGTATAGGCATGGAGAACGGTGGTAAAGTTGAAATTTTAGAAGATTTAGATGTGGGTGGAGAATTTAGAAATATGAGTGTACCAGTTAATAGAGGTGCTGTTCCAGAAGATTGGGCAACAATAAATCATGCAGGTGTGTGGTCTTGTAGTAATGGTAACTATATAAATTATCCTGCTGGTGCTTCAAAATATGGCGTATTAGTTACTTTTTCTAGATATTTCGGTATAAGTGATTATATAATTTATCTCTACATTGATTCGTATGGTAGAACCTATTCATGTATGAAATGGAATGGTTCTATGAAAGGGTGGAAAACATTAGCAACTTAGGGGGTGAGAATAAATGGCTTTAGGAAAAACAGTTGAACATGAAACCGGTATTGATATTTATTACTGGAATATAAACAGAATAGATATAAGAAGGAATAATGATTATGTAAGTATACAAGTTTTTGGTTATATTAATGAGAATATTTATAGAGCAGGAAAGTCAAATTTAATAGAAAGAGTTTTTATAGTTAATAATGATAATGGATTATTAGATGAATATTTTAATTCATCTAATATGGTTAATAATATTTATGATATAGGATATAAATACTTAAAAGAAAATGAAAGCTTCTTTGATGGAGCAGTAGATATATTAGAGGAAGGGGGTACTAATTGATATGAGTGATAAAAATAATAGAAGTGAAAACAATGAAAATAAAGAGTTAAACCAAGAAAAACATTCTGATTTAGTAATATATGAAACACAACAAAGGATATTAAAAGTATTGAATGGTGCTAATCTACCTATTTCAGTTAGTAGATTAATACTAAAAGAATTATTTGATGTGACTAGTACTCAGTATGATCTGAGAATAAAAGAATTGACACAATCAAAATAATTAAATAGAAGAGAAAGCTTTTAACACCTAGAAGGGTGTTTTTTTAATGCAAAAATTAAGGAGGCTAAGTGTGGAAAACTTTATATTAGAAACAGCTGCTGCTAGTGGGCTATGGGCCTTATTAGCAGTAGCTTTATTATTATACACAATTAAGAGTAGCGAAAAAAGAGAAAATAGGTTAATGAAACACCTAGATAAGACAAATGAATCACATGAAAAAATAGCTCACTCTATGGAAAAGCTGGAAGATCGTATGGAAAATGGATTCAATAAAGTTTGGGATAAAATAAATAATTTATAGGAGGAATGTAAAATGGATTTTTTAGAGTTTGTAATTGAAGAAGCATTAATTATGGTACCAGTTTTATATTTTTTAGGTTATGTATTGAAAAACACTAATCTATTAAATGACAAATATATACCTATAGCTATTACATTATTATCTATAGGTATAACACCTGC
>NZ_QXXA01000026.1 GCF_009911265.1 Senegalia massiliensis
AATATTCAAAAGAAGCAGTAGAAAATACTTTAGACACAATAGAAGAGCTAGAGAAAATAACAGATAAATTAGATAAAAACTTTAAAAGTATTTTATTTAAGTCTAGAGTAAAGAATTTTGTTGATTATATCGTACCAGTTAAAAGAATGAAGGAGGCAATATAAATGGAAAATAACATAAATCAAGAAACAGCTTTATCAATAGTTGAAAATATGAACATGACTAAAATAAATGATTCAATGGCAAAAATATCACAGTTTCAAAAGATAGTTCAAAGTACATTAGTAGAAGGTCATGACTTTGGCCAAGCTTTTTATGGATCTACTAAACCTAGTTTACTTAAACCAGGAGCAGAAAAAATTCTTATGTTATTAGGACTTTCAAGTGAATATGAAATTATTGAAAAAATACAAAACTATGAGGAAGGTTTCTTTGCTTATACAGTTAGATGTGTACTTACAAGAGCTGGACAAACAATAACTCAAGGATTAGGACATTGTAACAGTAAAGAAAAGAAATATGACAGTGATAAGCAAGATAAATATATGTTAGGTAATACATGCCTTAAGATGGCAAAGAAAAGAGCTCAAGTAGATGCAACATTAACTGTATCTTCATTATCAGATATATTTACTCAAGATGTAGAAGATATGGCTCAATTTGAAAATGATGAAAGAGTAGAAACTATGAACTCAAGTGATGCAAGAAATCTAAAGATAAACTTTGGTAAACATAAGGGTAAAACTTTAGGTCAGATATCAAAAGAAGATAAAGGATATTTGAAATATTTATCAGATAAAGCTAAAGATCCTGCAGTACAAAAAGCAGCAGGAATGCTTTTCAATATTTCAAATACTGAATTTAACCCAAGTAATGATAATAAAGAAGAACCAGCAGAAGATTTAGCAAATCAAATGGGAATGAAAGATGCAGATGATGAAGAAATACCATTTTAAATAAAGTGTATGAGGGGATAAAGTCCCCTCTTTAACATAAAGGTAGGTGATAAGATGGCAAGACCTATAAAGACAGGTTTAGATTACTATCCTTTAGATGTTGACTTTTTACAAGATATAAAAATTAGAAAGATTATGAGGGCTTGTGGAATTCAATCTATAACAATACTAATCAGCCTGCTATCTAGTATCTATCGTGATAAAGGATACTATGTTGTGTGGGATAATGATATGACTTTTCTAGTTGCTGACGAAGTTGGGGCTAGCGAGGGCGCAGTAATTGAGGTTGTAAATAAAGCAGTCCAAGTAGATTTTTTTAATGAATATACTTTTAAGCAATATAAAATTTTAACTTCAAAAGGAATACAGAAAAGATTTTTAGAGGCAATAAGCAGAAGAAAAGAAATTAATCTTATTTCAGAATATTTATTAATAGATTTAGATAATGATTACAGTAACTTAGTTAATGTTAACATTAACTCAATTAATGATAACAGAAGTACACAAAGTAAAGAAAAGAAAAGTAAAGTAAAGAAAAGTAAAGAATATAACAACAAAAAGAATGATGATTGTTGTGATGGTTTTGATAATGATCTCTTAGATGAAGAAGATATAAATTTAGATGATAATGAATTTAAAAAACTATCTACTATGTATCAGCAAATACTAGGGCAAGCAAATAGCTATACCAAAGATTGGATTGTTAGTAATTTAGAAGATTTTGGATATGAATGGCTTAGTAATGCCATGTTTATAGCAGAGAAAAATGGAAAAAGAACAAAAGCATATGTAGAAGGCATATTAAAGAACTGGAAGGCAAATGGAGGAATGGATTTAGAAGGCAAAAAGAAACCACAGCAGCAGAAAAAAGAGAGTAAACCTAATAATTTTCATAACTTTAAGCAAAGAACTAAAAAGTATTCTGCTGACGAATTAGAAGATAAGGTTAGAAGAAAATTTGAAAGAAAAATTAATGGAGGTTGATATCAATGAATATAACAGGATTAAAAATATCAGATAGAGTTTTATATAAACAAAAGAAAGCAGAATTAGAGCAGAAGTTAAAAAGTTATTTAGGACTTAAACATGATTTGCTTATAGATAATGGATTCAAATTTAATTTTTCTAAAGCTGCATATGAAAATAAAAAGCTTAACAGAGAATTTAATATAGATGTTGTTAAGGAATTAGATACCCATCAATTAGTACAGGCTATTAAAAAAAGTAAATGGAGGGTGATATAGTATGCCATTAATGATTGGAGAAGATAAACATTTAAATAGAAACATAGAACAATTAAAGAGTTTAAGATCGCATTTAGAAGAGTTTGCAAAAGAAGATTTAGATTGGAAATTTGACATTTTAGCTTTAGATTATGCGATAGATAAACTAGGTGACAGTCATGACAAAAGAATATAAAGAAATAGTTGATACAGCAGTAAAGATATATTTCAGCAATAATATTAGTGCTAAAGAAGCAATAGAAAAAGCTAAAAGTATATGGAGGACAAAATCATGAAGGTGGGTAAAAGGTATGAAGTAATTAGACAAGGCAAGAAAGGCTATAAGAATAGGATAGTAGGAACAGTTGTAGAGGAATATTCAAATCTTTATAGTTTTCAAACGAAAAATTATAGGACAAATATAAATAAAGTTGATTTAATTTGTGGTGATTACACAGCAAAACCTATATAGGAGGGAGAGTGTAAATATGATAAAGCATATGAAGTATTTACTAGATGGAACTTTAATAAAGAGATACATTATAAATAGTATTCTAAGGAGAGGTTAAGCAATGGGCATTCATAGAGGAGACACATTTGAAGAAATAATTAATATATCTAATGTGATGTATAAAAGAAAAGGTATAGCACTTATACAAAAAATAGCAACACCAGTTAAAGTACTTAGAAGACAAGGACATAGAATAACAAATGGTTATTTTGAACAAAAAAGCACTTTAGACTTTATAGGAACCTATAGAGGTAGACCAATAGCTTTTGATGCCAAAGAAACTAAAGAGAATAGATTTCCTCTTAAAAATATTCATGAACATCAGTTGAAATTCATGGAAAGTTGGCATAGAAATGGTGGACAAACTTTTATATTGGTATCTTTTGCAAGTTACAATAAGGTATATAAATTAGATTATAAAGATTTAATATTCTATTGGGACAGATGGAAAAGGAACAAGGGTAGGAGAGGATATGCAAGTATTCCTTATGAACATTTTAAACTTAATTGTAAAGAATTAGCATCTAAAGATGGAATATTACTAGATTATTTAGAAGGAGTTGAAGGAAATGAAAAATCTAATTGTGGTTGATACAAATACTGGCGAAAAGATAGAAGAGATAGAATTTTCAGGAGGATATAATATAAGCTATACTAATCTTACTGACTCAGGAAAAATAAGAAATATTAGAAAATTAAATAACAGTAAGTTTGGAGAAAAGCATTGGATAAAAAATTATATTTATAAATCCATATCTATAAAATTAGTAGAAAAATTTAAAGAGCTGAAACATGTTAGACCAAATAAAATATTATTTATTGAAGACATATATTGGCAAAAACCTGATTCAATAAAACCTAAAAAGCATTGGATGGCAAGAATTAAAAAAGCAAACAAACAATTAGAAAGCATGTTAGGATATGAGTATATTTTAGAAACTAGAAGTTATTACACTGAAATGATGCAAAAAGAACAACTTATAGCACTTATATATCATGAGCTCAGACACATAGATGAATATGGCGATATAAAAGAACATGATGTTGAAGATTGGGATAATATGATTGCTACACTTGGGAAGGATTGGGCTACAACAAAAGCACAAATACCAAATTTAATAGATGATTATATAGATTGGAATAGCTTAGAAAAAAGAGCTAAACAAATGAATTTATTTAGAGATATTAGAGCAGTTAAATAACATAACAGATTTTATCATAATTGATTATAGAAAATAATAAGAAGTGCAAATAAGCACTCCTTATTAAGTATGTATATGAGGGGCAGTAGCTAATATGCTGATAGAGTTGAAATGAACAGTTAGACTGTTTAAAATACTTAAAGTGTGATTATGATTTAAATTTATCTTATTTGACATAAGTATCACTCCTAACATGATTGTTCCTATAATGTAGCATGTCATCATCAGCATAAGGCTGCTATCCCCTATGGACACATAAGTGTTTCGACATATTTATTATACCATACATTTAATATATTAGTAAGATATAGGTTGGGAGGGAAGAAATGCAAGAAATAAGATGTAAAGTATGCAGTAAATTATTAGGAAGAGTACCAAAGGCAACAGCATTTGAAATAGAAATGAAGTGCCCAAGGTGTAAATCAGTGAGAATATATAATAAAGAAGCTCTAGAAGCTCAGGGATAGTTTTCCCTGGGTTTCTTTTATTTAGGAGGGGAGATATTGCAGGAGTTAATAATAGAATTAAAGAACTTAAGGAAGAAATTAAATGAAAACTTAAAGGAAATAGAAATAAAAGGCTATGAGAAAGCAAAAACAGAATATAACTATAAAATAGCTCTTTCAAAAGAAATAAGAATAGAAAGAGAAAACAAGATGCCAGTAACAATAATTAATGACGTAGTAAAAGGGAAGAAAGAAATAGCACAGTTAAGATTTTATAGAGATAATGCTGCATCTAGTTATGATGTAGCATATGAGAAACAAAGAGCCATTAAGTTAGAAATAGGAATAGTGGAAGGACAGATAAATGCTATAAGAAAAGGGGAGTGAGGTATATGGAGATAATTAATTCAATCAATGATCTATATAAAATGTTAGAAATATGGGAAATTAGATTACAGGCATATGAAGAAGAAAAGAAAGCTATAGAAAAGTTAGGGAAATTTGGAGGTCCTAAAGAAATAGGAGCAGTAGATTATTCACAACCAAGAGTAAGTGGTGGAGGTGGCCAACTAGATTTTGACGAGACTCTTTCTTTGTTACATAGAATAGAAAATCATATTTCTATACATGAAGATAATATAAAAAATATAAAAAGTAAAATAAAATCTATTGAAGATAAAGTAAATGAATTTGAAGGTATAGATTATAAAGTAGTTTATTATAGAGATATAAAAGGAATGACTTTGCAGCAGATAGCAGATAAATTAAATTATAGTAAAAGACAAATTGAAAGAATAAGCTCTAGAAATAAGAAATGTATATAAGTTGTCGGTGACATGTCGGCAATACATATAATATTATGTTATTAAGAGAAAGACCGATTATAAGGCTTTCATCTACTAACGCATCTATCACGAGGTGCGTTTTTTGTTACTCCTTTTGTGTGATGGGCGGTGTGCATAACCCAATATAATAAGAGGGGATGTTAAATATGTTAAAACCACCTATATGTAGAATGGGAGGAAAATCAAGATTAAGAAAAACAATAATAGAAATGATACCAGAGCATAAATGTTATGTAGAACTATTTTTTGGTGCTGGTTGGGTATACTTTGGTAAAGAAAAATCTAAAGTTGAAGTAATAAATGATATAGATAAAGAACTGATAAATTTATTTAAAATGATAAAGTATCATTCTCCAGAGATAGAAAGAATGTTAGAATATGAATTTTCAGGACGTGATATTTTTGAAGAATATAAGAATTATAACGTTGAATATTTAACTGAGATACATAGAGCAATAAGATTTCTATATTTGATAAAGCAGAGCTTTGGAGGAAAAGGAGATCATTATGGATATGGAACTACAAAAAAACCATCTCAACAAATATTCTATAAAGGCATACTTGAAGAACTAAGAGAAAGACTTAGAAATACTTATGTAGAAAATCTAAGCTTTGAAAAAGTCATAGATAAGTATGATAGAGAGTATACATTTTTATTTATAGATCCACCATATTTTGAAACAACAGGATATAAAGATAAATTTACTAAAGAAGATCACTTATTACTTAGAGATAAATTAATAAATTTAAAAGGAAAATTTTTACTAACAATTAATGATCATAAAGAAACAAGAGAATGGTATAAAGATTTTAATATTAAAGAAGTAGAAGTTAATTATTCAGTATCAAAAACTAAAAAAGATAAACAGAAATATAAAGAATTAATAATAACTAACTACTAAAAGGACATGTCTGTAAGATGTGTTCTTTTTATTATGCCAAAAAGGTGAGAATATGAAAATAACGAATAAGAAATTTAATAAGAGCAAATGTAAAAATTGTATATGGAAGAAGAAATTGAATGATAAGGATTATTATTGTCTTTGGCCTAGGTGCATAAAACAATAAAAGTCAAAAATAAAATAGTATGATAAAAAATCTTAAATACTTCCTAAGTATAATTAATAAAAACTATTATTATGTAAAATTTGAATATGAATATCTAGTCGCAGAATGCAATATAATAGTAAAAACTCAATTAAGGAGGATCGAAATGAGAATCTGTTTACACAATTGGATATTAATAGGAAGAAATATGATAAAAGGTAAAGGTATTACCAAATATAAATGTATAAAGTGTGGTAAATATAAGTATAAGAAATGGTAAAAAAACGAGAAAAATGTCGAATATTGCGATAATGAATTAAAGGAATATCACATTTTCTGTAGAAATATTAAGTATAACGGAGAAATTTAAACAGAAAGTAGTGATAAATAATATGTCTATAATTATTCAAGAATTTAAAAAACATCCAATACATAATTCCTTAAATGATCTAAGTCAAGTAATTAAAAAAATTGAAAAAAATAAAGAAGTACCTGAACAACAATTAGAACATATAACTAGACTGAAATTAGTACAAGAAAGGTTGGTGAGGAATCTAGAAGCTGTAGATCCTTTTTTTGTATCAAAAAGCACTTTAGATAATATAAATTCAAATATAGTTAATTCTAGAAATCAACTTAATGCATATATGGGAAATTTAAATGAATCTTATATAAATAATATAAGATCTTATACTAATGGTATTTTACATATTATGTCGTTATTGAAAAACGTGAAAGCTTCAGATGATATTGATAATATAACAACAGATATAAGCAATTTTAGAGAATTTACATCTGATTTAATGAATAATATGTATAAAGATTATAATGAATATGTTGATAAATTAAAAAATGAATATAATAACTCAGAACAGAAAATTAATGAACAAGAATCTAAACTAGAACAAATATCAAAATTAATAAAGGAAGAAAGAGATAGAATTAACTCAGTAATAACTCAGGCACAAAATCAAATAAATGAATTTAATGCTCAATTTGGTAAAGCACAAGAAAATCGAATAGAAAGTTTTAGTAATTTAAGGGATAAATTCAGAGAAGATTTTAAAGGTTTAGAGCATAATATGAAAGAAGGCTTTGAAAATTTAAGTAATAATATTGAAGAAAATAATCATAATGAATTTAGTAAATTGATTAATGAATTCCAGGATACAAAAGAAGAATTTGAAGAAGAAACAAGTATTAGAGTAGAAGAATATTTTAAGGAATTTAATGAACATAAAAATAATATAGAGAAAATTTTAAATTCTCTTGGAATTAAAAGTATGGCAGGAGGATATAATGAGTTTGCTAATAAAGAGAAAAAGTCTAGGGTAATTTGGCAAGTGGCGACGGTATTATCCATAATAGGCTTGATAGGTTTTAGTATTAATTTTGTAAATTCTTTTAAAAATTTAAGTATATCCACAAATGAAGTTAGTTGGGCATTATTTTCATCTAGAATTATAGTTGTATCTGCTATTGGTACTTTAACTGCATACTGTTCAAGACAAGCTACTAAACATTTAGAAAATGAGAGGTATAACAGACAAATGCAACTAGAGTTAGCAGCAATTAATCCTTATTTATCAATATTAGAACGTGAACGAAAAGATAAGATTATGGAAGAACTAGCTTATAGATTCTTTGGTAGGTATGATGTGATTTTTAGCAATGATAATAAAGAAGATCATGAAGAGAAAAGTCGAAATACAATATTATTAGAGCTTCTACAGAAGGCATTTAACATGAACAATAAAACTGATTAAGTAGTTATAGATAATTAATGATATAATAAACTTTAATTAAATTATTAAATAAATGGATGTGTTTTTGTTATATATAAGTATATTAATCGGAGTGATAAACATATGATAAAGTGAATAAAATAAAATGTGTGGGATGCTCTAATTTTAAAGAGTTAGCCAGTTACACAAATACAGATAACAGATAATATATAATTTATGATATTGTTCATAAGAGAGCCAGGATATATTAAGAAAATAAATGACTGGGAAGAGACCAATATATTATTGAAATACTAGGAAAAATTAGTATTGAAGATTATTTAAAATTCATGAAAAAATGTATAGAGCTAAAAGAAAAATATGACATAAAATTTTAATATATAAAAATTAAGCCCTAAAGAGGCTCTTTTTTATATACAAAATAAAAGAACAGGTAGCAATCGAGGTGGTGGTATGGCAAAGAAATTAAGTGCAAAACAGAAGAAATTTGCTGATTTATATATTAAGTTGGGAAATGCAACACAAGCAGCAATAGAAGCTGGTTATAGCAAAAATTATGCAATTGCACAAGGTTATAAATTGTTGGATAATGTTGGTGTAAAAACATATATTGATAAAAAGCTAAAAGAAATAGAAGATAAACAAATAGCTAAAGCAGAAGAAGTATTAAAATATCTCACTTCTATTATGAGAGGGGAAGAAAAAGAAGAAACCCTTAAATGGATAGGAGAAGGAGAACAAGCCATATCAGATATAGAAGTTAGTGCTAAAGATAGAATAAAAGCAGCAGAATTAATAGGAAAAAGATATGGTATATGGAAAGATAAAGTTGAAGTTGATGATTCCATTACAATAAACATAAAAAGAAAAGGTGAAGATTAATGCAGATAGACAAAGAAGTTAATCCTCACTTTGAAGATTTCATATTTAATTGGGAGTATAAAACATATTTTTTAGTAGGAGGATATGGATCATCAAAGAGTTACCATATAGGATTGAAACTTATACTTAAGTTGCTGCAAGAAAAAAGAAAAGCACTAGTAGTAAGAGAAGTATTTGAAACAATAAGAGATTCTACATTTTCACTTCTTGAAGAAATAATAGAAGATTTAGATTTAGCTCATGTTATAAAAACAAGAGTAAGTCCATTAAGAATAGACTTTCCTAATGGTAGTCAGATAATATTTAAAGGGATGGATAAACCAGCTAAATTAAAATCTATTAATAATGTAACTATAGTATGGATAGAAGAATGTTCAGAGCTTAAATATGAAGGATATAAAGAGTTATTAGGTAGAGCAAGACACCCAAGTCTGCCAATACATTTTATATTATCAACAAATCCAGTAGGAGAAGATAATTGGAGTTACACTCACTTCTTTAAAGATGAACTTAAAGAGATTTTCATTTTAGATGATAAAGAATTATATAAAAAAAGAATAATAAAATTAAACAATACATATTATCATCATTCTACAGCAGATGATAATTTATTTTTGCCTAAAAGTTATATAGAGCAGCTTGATGAATTAAAAACATATGATCCTGACTTGTATAGAGTAGCAAGGCGTGGAAGATTTGGTATTAATGGTACTAGAGTGTTGCCACAGTTTGAAGTTATGCAGCACGATTTAGTAATAAATAATATAGGTGATATACCTAAAAGGTATTATAGGAATGGAATGGACTTTGGTTTTGTAGAATCTTATAATGCAGTAATAAGAATGGCCATAGATGATAAAAAGAAATATTTATATATCTATTGGGAGTATTACAAAAATAAAATGACTGATGATAAAACAGCAGAAGATATAAAAGAATTTAGAGAAAACAAAGAACTTATTATAGCAGATTCAGCAGAGCCTAAAACAATAACCTATTATAATCAAGAAGGATTTAAAATGATAGGTGCTAAAAAAGGTCCAGGAAGTAGGCTACAAAATACTAAGAAGATAAAAAGATTTAAAAAGATAATATGTTCTGATAACTGTCCTAATACTATAAGAGAATTAAAAAACTTAACTTATGCAGTAGACAAACAAGGAAATATTATAGAAGATGAATTTAATATAGATAGTCATTCCCTTAGTGCTATATGGTATGGATTAGATGGATATGAAGTATCAAATATTAAAGATAGAAAGAATTATTCAGGAAAGGGGGCAAGGTAATGGATTATAATCAAATATTAAAAACAGAGATAGAAGGTGTCTATGGAGATTATCTTGCTAGAGTAAATAAAATAAATGAATATTATAGTATTTATTCAGGAAAACAAGAATGGAATACTCCTGAAGATTTGGATTATGAGCCTACCAAGAAAATAACTAATATTATAAAGAAGCTTATAGATACAAAAGCAAGATTTATGTTTGGTAAAGAACCTTATTTTGACATAAGACAAATAGATGAAGATGAAGAAAAGTCAACTAAGTATGAAGATCAAGCACAAGAAAAAGAAGATTTATTATATAAAATACTTAAAGAAAACAAATTCCATAGTAAGCTTTTAAAAGCTAAAAAAGACTGCAGCATTGGTGGTAAGATAGCTATAAAACTATGGGGACATAAAGAAAAAGGACTTAAAATAATATTTTCTCCAGCACAAGAGTTTTTCCCACAATATAATTTAGATGATGTAGACCAACTTGAGAAGGTGGTCTTTTTATATGCTTTAAATAACGAAGTTAATACTGAAGACCAAAGGATTAAAAAGCAAGTATGGGAACTAGTTAATGGCAATTGTATATTAAACGAATCTACTCATGATGGTAGGGGTGAAATTATATCAATAGAGTATCAAGACTATAATACAGGACTTGATTTTATTCCAGTAATCATAGTTCAAAATGGTGGACTTACAGGAGAAACAGAAGGAACATCAGATGTAGCAGAGTTATGGAGCAATCAAAAAACATATAACAAAATGACTAGTGATGATGTAGATGCTTTAAGATTTCAAATGTTTGGCCAAGATGTAGTTACTGATGCAAGTGAAGATAGTATTAAAAATATAAAAGTAGCTCCTGGTGCTATGGTAGACCTTCAGACAGATATAGCACATAAAAATGAAGGTAGGCAAGCTAAGATGGAAAGACTTGAATCAGGATTTAGTTATGATAGCAAATTTAGAGATACAGTAGATAGAATTAAAAATGATATGTATGAATCATTAGATGTGCCTAATGTAAGTTTAGAACAACTTAAAGGACTTATGACATCAGGTAAATCTATGAAAGCTTTATACTGGGGACTCATAGCTGCATGTGAAGAAGATTGGACAGAATGGGGTCCTGCATTAGAGCAAATGGTTAATTATATATTTAATATGATTGATACTTATAACCTATATAAAGCTAGAGATATTGCAAAATATGAAACTACATTAGAAATACAAAAGAATTACCCTATACAGGAAGATGAAGATAGTAAAAAAGAAATAGATATGCAAGAAGTTAATTCTAATGTGAGAAGTAGAAAGAGTTATATGAAAAAATGGGGAGAATATCCTGATATAGATGCCGAGATAAAGCAAATACAATTAGAACAGCAATTACTTCAAGATAGTTTTACAAGAAGTTTAATTAATGACATTGAATATCCTTTAGATGATGAAACATTAGAAGAATAGGTGATAGCTTATGAATGAGTATGAGAAAATAACTAGATCTATTCGTAAAAAGGTATCTAAAGTTACTCTAGAACAACAAAAAGAAATACTTAAGATATATACAGAAGCTATAGAGAATATGGCAAAGAAAGTAGCAGATGAAAAAGAAGATTCTATAACTAAAAAGTTGCTTAATGAATTTACTAAAGATTTAATATCAGAAAAGATTACTATTTTAAAGAATATAAGCAAGAGTACAACAAAAAGCATAACTAAAGCTGCTGGATATGGAATAAAAACAAATGAAGAGATACTAAAAAGAATATTTGATTTAACAGGAGTAAATTCTAATGTAAATTATGAAGGGTTATTTTCATCCACTAAAAAGAAAATAATTAATGATATAGTCTCAGGTAAATTATATAAAGATAATAAGACTCTATCAGATAGAATATGGAGAGCTAATAATAAGTTTGAAGATAATATTCAATATATGATAAATAAAGGTATATTAGAAGGAAAATCATCATTAGAACTTGCTAGAGATTTAGAAACATTTATTAAAGAACCTGCTAGAAGGCCTTGGGCATGGTCTAAGGTATATCCTCAATTAGTAGGTACTGTAATAGATTACAATGCTCAAAGATTAGCTAGAACTAGTATAAATCATAGTTATCAAAATAGTACGATACAAAGTTGTAATATGAATCCATTTGTAGAAGGAATACAGTGGCATAGTGCATTGCAGCATGGAAGAACGTGTGAAGTATGTAGAGAGCGTCATGGTGAAGTATTTCCTAAAGATAATGTACCTTTGGATCACCCAAACGGACTTTGTACAATGATACCTTATATTCTAAAAGATAGTGAAGAAGTAGCAGGAGAATTAAGAAATTGGTTAGATGGAGAAGATAATTCTGTATTAAATGAATGGTACCAGCAATATGGTTTATACTTTGCTTTTAAAGAAATATAAGGAGGTGTAATAATATGAGAGTAGCATATTGTAATGATTGTAAAAAGCAGTTTCAAGTAGAATCTAAAGAAAAACAATTAGAAGATAATATTATAAAACATTATTTTAAATGCCCACATTGTAAAAAAGAATATATTGTTTATTATTCAGATCATTTAATTAGAAAGAAGCAAGATAAAATGAAAGAATTAAATAATAAATATTTATCTGAAAGAGATTTACAACCACAAAAAGCATTAAAAACATATAAACAAATAAAAAAGCTTAAAAAAGAAATTGGAAAAGATATGGATAAGTTAGAAAAGAGGATTGAATCACCTGCTAAGTAGGTGTTTTTATTTTGCTCTTTTTTAGTATTTGTAGAGCATAAAGAACAAAGAATCCAAAGAGGTAGCAAACTCTATAAAAAAGCTATGGATAATATAGGAGGAATGAAAAATGGAATGGTTAAAAAAGTTAATTGAGAAGCATACAACAGATGGAACATTAAATCAAGAAGAATTAATAAAAGAAGTTAATAAGGAATTTCCTAAGCATGCAGTACCTAAAGATACTTATAATGCTTTATCTGATAATAAGAAACAATTAGAGAAAGATATATCAGATAGAGACAAGCAATTAGAAGAGTTAAAAAAGGTAGATGCAGAAGGACTAAAGGAACAAATAGAAAAATTACAAGAAGAAAATAAAACTGCTAAAGAAAAATATGAATCTGAAATGAAAGATTTAAATCTTACTAATGCTATAAAACTTAAAATAGCTGGTAAAGTTCATGATGAAGATTTAGTTGCAGGATTATTTGATAAAGAAAAATTGATTCTTCAAGATGATGGTTCTATTACTGGATTAGATGACCAGTATAAAAACATATCTGAAAACAAACCTTTCTTGTTAAAGGAAACAGAGCCAATAGGCACTGGTGGAAGTACAGGAAATGGAGAAAAGAAAAAAGTTCCAATTGATAAAACAAATTATGGTAGCACATTAGGTAAAAGTGTAGAAAAAACAAATTTAGATACTAGTTCTTATGAGATATAGAGAGGAGAATATAAAAAATGGCTAATAGAGTAAGGATAGAACAATATTCAAACAAAAAAGAAATATTGAAATTTAATGACTTTGTGTCAACAACGGTAAATGTAACTGATGTAGGAGTAACTGCAGTAGATGGTAAAAAAATATTGAAGGCAGGCACAATTATAGGTGGTAAAACTAAGTCTGTACTATTGAATACTGGTGAAGTTGTAGAAGAAAAGAATACTACTACAAAGGCTCCTGATGCAGAAGGAGTATTGTTATATGATGTTGATGTAACTTACGGACCAAGAGAGGGTTCTATGGTTATATATGGATATATCAATATAGATAAGATACCAAAGGCACCAGTTGCAGAAGTGAATTTACCAAAAATTACATTTATGAAGTAAAAATATATAAGGAAATATGAAGGGAGATAATATAAATGAAAAATACAATATTTGATATAGTAACAGCTGATAATATAAAAGGTTTTTATGAAGAATCAATTGAGGGGAAAGTACAACCTCTTGGAGCTGCTTTATTTCCAAGGGATAAACAATTAGGATTAGAGTTAAGTTTTATTAAAGGTAAAGGTGGAGTTCCAGTAGTGCTAAAACCTTCTGCTTTTGATGTACAGTCTAATTTAAGAGACAGAATTGGATTAACTACTCTTAAAACTGATATGCCTTTCTTCAAAGAATCTATGGTTGTTTTAGAAAAAGACAGACAAGATTTATTAACTATGTTACAAACTAAAAATCAACCATATATAAACATGGTTACAAAAAGAATATTTGATGATAAAAAGACCTTAATAGATGGAGCTACTTCTCAAGAAGAAAGACTCAGAATGCAACTATTAACTCAAGGTAAAATAGCTATAACTGCTAACAATGTAGATATGGAATATGATTATGGTATGCCAGTTGAAAATAAATTGACTCCTGAAAAAGTTTGGACAGATCCCACAGCAAAAATAGGAAAAGATATAATGAAGTGGATTATGGATGCTAAGAAAAAAGGGGTAACTATTACAAGAGCGTTAACTAATAGTTCTACTATCTTAAATATGATGGAAAATACCGAAATATCAAAAGAAATATTAGCAAATCAAAATGGAGCTGGAGTTGTAACTCCATCTATGATAGGTCAATGGGTTAAATCTAAGTTTGGTTTAACAATATTATTAAATGATGAAGTGTTTGTAGATGAAAGTGGAGAAACTAAACAATATGTTCCAGATGGAGTATTTAGTTTACTACCTGCAGGTGCTCTAGGAAAAACAGTATTTGGTACTACACCAGAAGAAGCTGATTTAATGAGTGGGGCAACTGATGCACAAGTATCTATTGTAAATACTGGAGTTGCTATTACAACTACTAAAAAGACAGATCCAGTAAATGTTGACACTAAAGTATCAATGGTTGTATTACCTTCTTTTGAACAAATAGATAAAGTATTTATAGCAAATGTAAATTAATAAGAAGGGCTAATACCTCTTCTTATTTTATTTAAAGGAGATTTTTAATATGAGTTTAGAACTTGAAAAATTAAAAGAATTAATAGATGAATATAATTATCCTTATTTTGAAGATACTTATTTATTAGAAAGATTAAATAAATCAAGCAATATGAAATCACTTGCAAGAGAATTGTGTATTATGAAATCTGGAATACAAGAGATTAAACTAGGAGATATAACTATACCTTCACCTAAAAATCATTTTCTCATGCTTGCTAGTAAATATAGGACTAATTTAACAGGGGTGGTGACTAGAGCTGATGAATACTAAGTATTATAAAAAGTATATTGAAAAGCTTATTAATATTAATCCTGTAGAGATTATTATTAAAAGAAAAGTAAATACTCCTGATGGATATAAAGGGACTACATCAACAACTAAAAAAATTAATGCTACTGTTACCCTATATGATAAAAAAGGAAGTAGACAAATAGCAACAGATGAAGGTATAAGTTATACTGGGGTAATAGTTACTAAGTTATTAGCTTTAAATGATACAGATATTATAGAAGGAGATACTTTTAAGGTTGATAATAAAACATATAAAGTATCTTTTATTAAATCTTATATGGGTATTTGTAAACAAGCAGAACTGGAAGTGATTGCATGAGTATAAGGGTTAGAAATAATTTTAATCCTTTAAAAGCATTGATTAAAACTAGAGCTGCTATAGGATTATATGCTGATACAGAAGCTAAAAGAATGGAAGGTAAAGCTAAGATAGATGCTCCATGGACTGATAGGACTAATAATGCTAGAAGTAGTATTAGAGGTAATTTTGGTTGGCAAGGAAGTCAAGCTAAAATAATATTATCAGGTAATATGGATTACTTTCCCTATCTAGAGTTAGCAATGGAGAAAAGATATGCAATATTATCTCCTACACTTCAAAATAATGCACCTAAAGTATTAAAGGGATATCAAAAGTTGGTGAAATAATGTGGAAAAGAATATATCATAAATTAAAAGAAAAAGGATTGAATCCTTATCCTCCTGGAAAACACATAGGAGAATGTATAGAAAGGTACTGTGTAGTTAAAGAAAACTCACAAGTACCTTATTTTAATTCTAATAAAACAGGATATAAAACTATAGATATTATATTACTTGTACCAAATGATAGTTACATATCTATGGACCCTTATGCAAAAGAAATAAAGGCAGCAATGAAAGAATTAAATTTTATCAGGAAAACAGGAAATGAAACCCCTGTTATACCTGATGATAGTAAAAAAGCCTATACTTCAAGTATAGAGTATCAATTAATGAAGAAATTGGAGGGATAAACATGGCAAATGAAGTTATAAATGAGTTTCCTTTGGCCAATATAGTTAGGGTTGAAATGGTAACAGAAGAAACAACTCCTAAAACATATAGATTAACAGATGTAGCAAGTGAAGCAGAAGTAACAGCTTATGTATCTGAAGGGGAAGAAAAACCTTTAAGAGTAAAAAACACAATTAAAGCTCAAAACAATACAGAAGATATTGTAATGGGATATGATTTAAAGCTTGTAAATGCTACTATGGTAGCTGAGGTATTAGCACTTATAGATGGTGGAACTTTAAGATTTGATGAAGTAGAAACAACTAAATTATTAGGATATGATGGACCAGCTGTTGGTTCTCCTGTATCAAGAAGGTTATTTACAACTTATATTTATACAGAAGAAAAAGACGTTGATGGTGGAACTTTGAGTTATGTTAAGTTTGGATATAAACATTGTAAAGGTACACCAGTAAACTACTCACTACAAGATGGGGAGTTCTTTGCACCAGAATTAAATGCAAAGAGTAGACCAAAGAAGGGTGAAAGCCCAGTAAGTATTGATTTTCTAGATGAGCTACCTGCATAAGTAGGTAGCTTTTAATATTAAGGAGGAATAAATAATGAGTGAAATATTAAATATAAAAGAATTAAAAGATATGTCTACAACTATATTAGAAATACCTGATTTTAAAAATGAAGAAACTGTTAATATAAGAGTCAAAAGACCAAGTTTAATGAGTATGGCCACACAGGGTAAAATACCTAATCATTTAATGGGTATAGCTGCTAAAATAGCAGGACTTAATACAGGCAAACAGAAAGATACTAATTTAAAAGAATTAGGACAAATTTATGAATTGTATTGTAGGGCTGTAATGGTAGAGCCTACATATGATGATTTAAAGAGTTATATAACAGATGACCAAATGTTAACTATTTATGAATGGGCGATTGGCGAGGGTAAGCAGTTGGAAAACTTTCGTGAAGACACAGAAGATGGCACAGATAATAGAGATGGGGAAGCATTATAAGAAACGGCCTAGTGAGATTATAAATATAGAAGATGAGTACACTGCATATTGCTTTGATGAAGTAGCTTTTTTCTTATTAAATGAAGCTACAGATGACAAGGGAATACTAAAATGGAATAGGATTAAATGGGGAAATGATAAGAAAGAAAGTAAAACAAATCATAATCTTATTAAGTTTATGCAAAAACATTGCTAACTATGGTATAATATTCCTACAAATTACATAGGGGGTATTATATATGGATATACTTTTATTTATTGTTGGAATATCTGGTTTTGTTGCTTCTTTACTTTTCTTACTTGTTTATTCTATTCAGAAAGAATCTAAAAAGAAACCCTTAATGCTAATGGGTATTAGTATTGTTTTATTTACTCTTAGTCTTTTTATGAACAGTTCAGATATAGATACTGAAGCAGATAAAGAATCAGTTGAAGAAGAAAAAGAAGTTGAAACTTCAAATAATGATAATGAAGATAATGATAATGAAGTAGAAACAAACACTTCTACAGATGATATACAAGGGAAAGATGAAGGTACAGTTAATATTCAAACTGATACTAATGTAGAAGAAGTAAATCCTGAAGAGGAAAAGGAAAGAGAAGAAGATCAGAAAAAGCAAGAAGCTGCTAATGAAGAAGAAAATGAAGCCGAAAAGAAACAGAGAGAAATAGAAAGTGATAAATTTAATATTAAAACTGCTATAAAAGATAGAATAGATGAAGGTGACTATACTAATGTAACTATTGATTCTATAACTATTAATGAAAATTTAGGCACAGAAGAAGATAGAGATTATATAGCATTAGTAAATTTGGATTTTAATGTTAAGAATACAAGAAATACTGGAAATAAAGTAATGAGAATGTACTCTGATGATTTAGCTGCAACATTAGCCAATAAAGGTATAAAGAATTTAGCAGAGATAGCTATTTTTTTGAAAGATGAATATAATGATAGAAGTGTAAAATATGCATATGAGTATAAAAATAATGGGTTTTATATTATGGATATAGCAGGTGAATAAAAAACTTACAAATTAAAGGCATCCAAAAGGGTGTCTTTTTTGATGCAAAAAAGTAGGTGATGATGATAGAAAATAAAAAGAAATGGTATAAATGTCCTCATTGTGACAAGAAATTAGCAGTTTATGATGATGAAAATGCAATAAGTAAAAAAGTTTATATAAAGTGTAGAGGATGCAAAAAAGAAATAGAAATTAAAATAGATTAATAGAGCCATTGAGCCATCTGTTTTATAAATGGGTAGGTGAGAATATGGCTATAAATGCTGGTAGTGTATACAGTGAATTAATACTAGATACAAAAAAATATCAAGCAGGACTAAGCAAAGCTGATAAAGATATGAAAGGCTTTACTAGTAGACTTGGAAAAGCTGGTAAAATTGCAGGTAATGTAGGTAAACAAATGACAACTAAAGTTACTTTACCTGTTCTTGGACTTGCAGCAGCTTCTTTAAAAGTAGGAGCAGACTTTGAGAGTTCTATGAGTGAAGTTCAAGCTATATCTGGAGCTACTGGTTCTCAACTAAAACAAATGAGTGATAAAGCAAGAGAAATGGGTAAAACTACAAAGTTTTCTGCTAAAGAATCAGCACAAGCAATGAAATATATGGCAATGGCTGGTTGGGATACTACTCAAATAGTTGGGGGACTAGATGGAGTTATGCAATTAGCATCAGCTTCAGGTGAGGATTTAGCTACAGTATCTGATATAGTAACTGATTCTATGACAGCTTTTGGTATGCAAGCTGAAGAATCTGCAAGATTTGCTGATGTTTTAGCAGCTGCAAGCAGTAATTCTAATACAAATGTAGGCATTATGGGCGAAACATTTAAGTATGTAGCTCCTTTAGCTGGATCTATGGGTTATACAGTAGAGGATACTGCTTTAGCTATAGGATTGATGGCAAATGCAGGCATAAAAGGAAGTCAATCTGGTACAGCTTTAAGAAGTATGCTAACAAGATTGATTAGTCCAACGGATGACTCTGCAGCAGCTATGAAAAGATTAGGAATATCAATTACAGATTCAAATGGAGAAATAAAACCTCTTAATGTTTTAATGGAAGATATGAGAAAGAAATTTCAAAACTTAACTCCTGAACAAAAAGCTTCAGCTGCTGCACAAATAGCAGGTAAAGAAGCTATGTCGGGATTTTTAGCAATAATGAACGCAAGTAACAGCGATTTTGCTAAACTTCAAACTTCTATTAATAACTCAACTGGTGCTGCTAAAGAAATGTCTGAAGTCATGGAAGATAATTTAAAAGGTAGAATTAAAAAGTTAATATCTCAACTTCAAGAAATAGGTATACAATTGTCACAAATTTTCATACCTATGGCAGAAAAAGCTGTAGCAAAATTAAGTGAATGGGCAGAAAAATTCTCTAACCTAGATGAGTCTACTCAAGAGAATATAGTTAAATTGGGTTTATTTGCAGCAGCTATAGGACCTGTTCTTATGGCAGGTGGTAGATTAGTATCTATAATATCAGGTGGAGCTAAAGTATTTGGATTATTAAAAGGGGCTATGGCTACAAGTGCAGTAACAGCAGGAACAACTACAGGAGCTTTTGGAACTTTAGGACTTGGTGTAGGTGCTTTAAGTGCACCAGTATTAGCAGGAGCAGCAGCAGTTGCAGCTTTAGGTTATGCAGGGTATAAGACATATAAGCATTTTCAAGAAGAAGCAATACCTGCTACAGACTTATATGGTGACAAAGTATCAGAAGCTACACAAAAAGCAGTTCAAGGATATATAGATTTAAATGAAAAAGCAACAACTCAACTAAAGGATTTTACATGGAAACAAAATGTAATGACACAGGAGATGGTTGACAAGCAAGATGAGCAATACGATAATTTAGAACAAATTATTTTAGAAAAAATGGATAAGAAACATGCAGCACAGTTAAAGAAGACAGAAGAATATATGTTTGAAAGTAAAGCTCTAAGTTTACAGGAAGAAGAAGAAATCTTACGAGGTATGGAAGAGAGTCAACAAAAGGAAAAGGAAAAACTTCAAAATCATAAAGATAGAATAATGGAAATTCAACGAAGAGCATCAGAAGAAAAAAGAACTCTAACGACTGAAGAGTTAGAGGTTATTGATAATTTAAATAATGAGATGAAAAAATCAGCAGTAAAAAACCTTTCAGAGACAGAGCTTGAGAGTAAAGTAATCCTAGAAAAGATGAAAAATCAATCTAGCAATATAACTGCAAGGCAAGCAGCGGAAATTGTTAAGAATAGCAAGAAGCAAAGAGATAAAGCTGTAGAAAATGCAGAAAAACAGTATGATGAAACAGTAGCTAATATCATTAAAATGAGAGATGAAACAGGAATAATTTCAGAAGAACAAGCTAAAAAATTAATAGATGAAGCAGAATTTACTAAAAAGAGAGCAGTGGATGAAGCCGAAGGTATGCATAAAAATGTAGTAAAAGAAGCTAAGGCCCAGGCTAAAGAGCATGTGAATGAAGTAGATTGGACTAAAGGTGAAGTTAAATCTAAATGGGATGTTATGGTAAGTAATACTAAATCTAAGTCTAAGGAAATGTGGAGAGATACAGTTGCTGATGTAAAAGCTATAGCAAAAAAATTCTCTGATAAAGGTGAAGAAATAAAAAACCGTTGGAAAACAGTTATGGAAAATGTAAAAACTAATGCCGATACAAACATTGGAAAAGCTAAAGATTTTATTAGTTCTGGAATAGAAAAAATAAAGAAACTTTTTGATTTTGATTTAAAACTACCTGATATAAAAGTACCAAAGCTACCTAAATTACCTAAACCATCTATATCAGGAAGTTTTAGTTTGAATCCTCCTAGAGTACCAAATATAAAATGGAATGCAGAAGGTGCTATATTCACTAAACCATATATATTTGGGAATCAAGGTGTAGGTGAAGCTGGTCCAGAAGCAGTATTACCAATAGAAAAATTATCTAATATATTAGCTGACACTTTGAAAGTTATACTTCCTAAACAAAATATAGGCAATAACACTATTACTATAGAAAGAAATGAAAGTATTGATTATAACAAGTTATCTAATGTAATGTTAGAAGCTATTGAAACAAGTACTAACAATAAACCAATAATTATTAAACTTATTTCTGATGGTAGAGAAATAGCTGAAGCTACTTCACCTCATGTATCAAATAATATGGTATTAGAAACAAAAAGGAGGGAGTGGTAGTGTATATAAATAATATAGATATAGTCCAATTTGATGCTGAATTATATTCTAAACAAATAGGCACAAAAGAAATAAATTCAGAAACTGAATGGAATAGAAAAAAATTTTTAATAAAAGATCAACAAAAGTTATCACTTCCTTTGAATGTTGAATTGATTGTAAAGGGAGAAGATATTAATATTCTAGAAAAAAATATAAGTAATATTATAAAAGAATCTCAAAAATCCAGTATTAAATTTAAAGATATTGATTTCTTTTTAGATGGCATATTGAAATCTAGTAGTCCTAAGTATATCGGAAAAGACTTAATGGATGATAAAGAAACTTCACTATTAAATTTAGATTTTGAAGTTTACTATAAGTATGAACAAGAAAAAATAATAAACTTTAATAAAAGTAATGATCTAACTATATTTGTAGTAGGTAATGATACTACTCCAGCTATAGTAGAAATTACTCCTAGTATAGATGTAGCTTCGGTAAATATAACTGGATTTG
>NZ_QXXA01000027.1 GCF_009911265.1 Senegalia massiliensis
ACGTGTCCTATTGTTCCAACGTTAACATGTGGTTTAGTTCTTTCATATTTTGCTTTTCCCATTATTAATCCTCCTCATTTTTTTGAATTATTTTCCGATAATTTCTTCTGCAATGCTTTTAGGAACTGCTTCAAAATGATCTAATTCCATAGAATAATTTCCACGACCTTGAGTATTAGATCTTAAATCTGTTGCATATCCAAACATTTCAGAAAGTGGTACAAAAGCATTTATAGCTTTAATTCCATTTCTATCTTCGAAATTTTCAATTCTTCCTCTTCTAGAATTGATATCGCCCATTACATCTCCCATATATTCATCAGGAATAAGAACTTCTACTTTCATATATGGTTCTAATATAACAGGTTTAGCTTTAGCCATAGCATCTTTAAATGCCATAGAACCAGCTATTTTAAATGCCATTTCTGATGAGTCAACCTCATGATATGATCCGTCATATAATGTAATTCTAAAATCAGATACCGGATATCCTGCAAGTATACCTGTTTGAGCTGCTTCTTGGATACCTTGATCAACTGCTGGAATATATTCTCTTGGAATAGATCCACCTTTGATTTTATTTTCAAATTCATATCCTGAACCCGGTTCTAATGGCTCCATGATAATCTTAACATGTCCATATTGACCTTTACCACCAGATTGCTTAGCATATTTAGATTCAACATCTGCTTTAGTTGTAATTGACTCTTTATAAGCAACTTGAGGGTTACCTACATTTGCTTCTACTTTAAACTCTCTTAAAAGTCTATCTACTATAATTTCTAAGTGAAGTTCACCCATACCAGAAATTATAGTTTGACCTGTATCTTCATCAGTATAAGTTCTAAAAGTAGGATCTTCTTCTGCAAGCTTCGCAAGTCCTATACCCATTTTTTCTTGACCAGCTTTAGTTTTTGGTTCTATAGCTACAGAAATAACAGGTTCAGGGAAGATCATTGACTCAAGTATAATTGGATTGTCAGGATCACAAAGCGTGTCACCTGTTCCAGTTGATTTAAGTCCTACTGCCGCTCCAATATCTCCAGCATATGCAATACTTATCTCTTCTCTACTATTAGCATGCATCTGTAATATACGACCAATTCTTTCTCTTTTATTCTTAGTTGAATTCAAAACATATGAACCCGACTCCATAGTTCCTGAATAAATTCTAAAGAAAGCAAGTTTACCTACATATGGGTCTGTCATTATTTTAAATGCTAATGCACTAAAAGGCTCATCGTCTGATGATGGTCTTTCTGAAGGCTCTTCTGTCTCAGGAAGTATACCTTGAATAGCTGGAACATCTAATGGTGAAGGCATATATTCAACAATTGCATCAATTAATAATTGAACACCTTTGTTCTTATAAGCTGAACCACAAAGAACAGGAACTATTTCATTAGCTATAGTAGCTTTTCTAATCCCTTCCTTCAATTCTTCTTGTGTTATTTCTTCACCTTCTAAATATTTCATCATTAATTCTTCATCAGCTTCAGAAACTTTTTCAACTAGATTTTCTCTAAGCTCTTCTGCTTTTTCTTTTAAATCTTCAGGAATTTCAGTAACCTCAATTTCTTTTCCTAAATCATCTTTATAAATCTTTGCATTCATCTCAACTAAATCAACAATTCCGCTAAAGTCATCTTCAGCACCAATAGGCATTTGCATAGGCACCGCATTCGCCTTTAACTTTTCTATCATAGTGTCTACAGACATAAAGAAGTCTGCACCCATTTTATCCATTTTATTTACGAAGCACATTCTAGGAACCCCGTATTTATCTGCTTGACGCCAAACTGTTTCTGTTTGTGGTTCCACACCACTCTTTGCGTCAAATATAGCAACTGATCCATCAAGTACACGAAGAGATCTTTCAACCTCTACAGTGAAGTCCACATGTCCTGGTGTATCTATGATATTTATTCTATGGTCTTTCCAAAATGCTGTTGTTGCAGCAGAAGTAATAGTAATTCCTCTTTCCTGCTCTTGCTCCATCCAGTCCATTTGAGCGCCACCTTCATGAGTTTCACCTAGTTTATGAACTTTTCCTGTATAGAATAATATTCTCTCTGTTGCAGTTGTTTTACCTGCATCTATATGAGCCATTATCCCAATGTTTCGTGTCCTTTTTAAAGGATAATCTCTTGCCATAATTGTTTCCTCCTTTCTGCTTCTGTTATATTATTACCATCTATAATGTGCAAATGCTTTATTAGCTTCTGCCATCTTATGTGTATCTTCTTTCTTCTTAACACTTGCTCCAGTGTTGTTGTTAGCATCCATTATTTCCTTAGCTAGTCTCTCACCCATAGTTTTTTCTCCTCTTTTTCTAGAGTAAGTAGTTAACCATCTAAGTCCTAATGTCTGTCTTCTTCTAGGTCTAACTTCTATCGGCACTTGATAAGTAGCACCACCAACACGTCTTGCTTTAACTTCTAATACAGGCATTATATTTTCTAAAGCATTATGAAATACTTCTAATGGTTCTTCACCTGTTTTTTCAGCTATTATATCAAACGCTCCATAAATTATCTTTTGAGCAACTCCTCTTTTACCATCTAACATAATAGAGTTAATTAGTTTTGTTACCACTTTATCCTTATATATAGGATCTTCCATTATTTCTCTTTTTTGAATATGACCTTTTCTTGGCACGTCTCTTCCCTCCTTAATAATCAAGATTAATTCTTAGGTACTCGATTCCGAAGAATCGTGGTGCACATAATGTATATATTAAGCTATAGGCTCCTGAGGAATCATAGCATTACATTCCGCGCTTTTACCATAATACTATTTTAGTTTTTTGGCTTCTTAGTACCATACTTAGATCTTGCTTGTCTTCTTTCATCAACACCTGATGTATCTAATGTACCTCTTACAATATGGTATCTAACTCCAGGTAAGTCTTTTACTCTTCCACCTCTTATAAGAACAACACTATGTTCTTGAAGATTATGGCCTATACCTGGGATATAAGCTGTAACTTCATGTCCATTTGTAAGTCTAACTCTTGCTATTTTTCTTAAAGCTGAGTTAGGTTTTTTAGGTGTAACAGTTTTAACCGCTGTACATACCCCTCTTTTTTGTGGTGAATTTATTTTTGTAGTCTTCTTCTTTAATGAGTTAAATCCATCATTTAAATGTGGAGAGTCAGATTTCTTAGTTACTTTCTTTCTACCTTTTCTTACTAATTGGTTAATAGTTGGCATATGGGCACCTCCTTCCAAATTTACTTAAGTATAGCTACTGTTGCAGCTCTAACATCAATTCCACAGGCTTCCCCTAGCTCTTTCATGCTCTTTATAAAAACGACTTCTACTGATTTTTTATTAGCTTCTTCTAATAAATCAGTAGTAATCTTTTTATCTGCATCTTCTGCTATATATAAAAGATTAACACTATCTTTTATTAAAAATCTTTTAGCCTGCTTGGTTCCTACTACTTTGTTCTTATCTTTAATATTAGATAACAAAACAAGTCTCCTCCTTAAAATACCGATAGGATTATGGAATAAACTTATTCCATAATCACTATCAATACTAAAAAGACAATCAAATTTACATACTCAAATATTGTAACATCACATAGAATAACTGTCAAGAATTATAAGCTATATTTCTAAATCTTCTTCTATTATTTTTTTCTCTTCATTGTCTTCTATAATTTGTACATCTTTTGATGTGTCTAAGTCTTTCTCTAAAGGTTCTGTTCCATTCACTGCAATAGATTTATACTTTCTCATACCAGTACCAGCTGGTATAAGTTTTCCAATTATAACATTTTCTTTTAATCCTAATAAATGATCTTCTTTTCCTTTTATTGCAGCTTCAGTTAAAACTCTTGTAGTCTCTTGGAAAGAAGCTGCTGAAAGGAATGAATCTGTAGCTAAAGATGCTTTAGTGATTCCTAAAAGAACTCTTTTCCCAACTGCTGGGTCGCCACCATCAGCTTCAATTCTATCATTTTCAGATTGGAATTCAAATATATTTACAAGACTTCCTGGAAGTAAATCTGTATCTCCAGAATCTTCAATTTTAACTCTATTTAACATTTGTCTAACTATTACCTCAACATGCTTATCGTTGATATCAACACCTTGCATCTTATAAACTCTTTGAACTTCCTTTACAATGTAATTTTGAACTCCAATTACACCTTTAATCTTTAGTATATCGTGAGGATTAACAGACCCTTCTGTTATTTCATCCCCAGGTTCTATTTCTTCATCCTGTCTTACCTTTATTCTAGAACCATAAGGAATTGTATAAGTTTTAGATTCTTTATCCTCATTTGTAATAACTACTTCTTTTTTCTTTCTAGTTTCATTTATACTTACTTTACCAGCTATTTCAGATATTATAGCAAGTCCTTTAGGTTTTCTAGCTTCAAATAGCTCTTCTACCCTTGGAAGACCTTGAGTTATATCTCCACCAGCTACTCCACCAGTATGGAAAGTACGCATTGTAAGCTGTGTACCAGGTTCACCTATAGATTGTGCTGCTATTATACCTACAGATTCACCAACATCTACTTTTCCACCTGTTGCAAGGTTTTTACCATAACATTTAGAACATACACCATGTTTAGATTCACATGTTAAAGCAGAACGAACATCTAATGAAGTTATTCCAGCATCTATTATTTCTTTTGCTTTATCATCATTTATAAATTCTTGTTTTTCTACTATAACTTCTCCTGTATTAGGATTTTTTAAAGTATCTAAACTATATCTTCCAACTATTCTATCGTATAGCTCTTCTATTACTTCATTACCATCCATAAATGCCTTCACATTTATTCCTTTTTCCGTACCACAGTCTTCTTCTCTTACAATTACATCCTGACTTACATCAACAAGGCGTCTTGTAAGATATCCAGAGTCGGCAGTTCTAAGTGCTGTATCTGCGAGTCCTTTTCTAGCTCCATGAGTAGATATAAAGAATTCCAGTACTGTTAAACCTTCTCTAAAGTTTGATTTAACTGGTATTTCTACAGTTTTACCAGAAGCATTCGCCATAAGTCCTCTCATACCTGCAAGTTGTCTTATCTGGTTTTTACTACCTCTAGCTCCTGAATGACTCATTATAAAGATATTATTTAATCTGTCTAGATTTTCCATAAGAGCATCAGTAACATCTTCTGTTGTTTTAGTCCATACCTCTATAACTTTTTCATATCTTTCTTCATCAGATATAAGTCCTCTTCTAAAAGCTTTCTCATACTTTTCCACCTTTTCTTCAGCTTCTCCTACAAGTATTTTCTTAGCTTCTGGAACAATTATATCACTTACTCCAATTGTCACAGCTCCTATAGAAGAATAATGGAATCCTAGGTTTTTAATATGATCTAGCATAATAGCAGTAGTAGTATTTCCATGCTTTTTGAAACATTTATCAATTATTACTCCAAGTCCTTTTTTAGTAACAAGTCCTTTGTTTTGCTCATTACCAGGATCATCATTCAATCCGTCAGTTTCAAGGGAGTATTTATCTTTATTTCTATCTATAATTCCTAAGTCTTGTGGTATATTTTCATTAAATATAAATCTTCCTACAGTACTTTCCACAAGCTTACCTTTATCATTCTCATCTAATTTAACTAAGACTTTAACCTTAGAATGAAGTCCAACACTTTCATTTTGATAAGCATGTAATAACTCATTATAATCTTTAAATATCATACCTTCACCTTTTTCACCAGGTATGTCAATAGTTAAATAATAAGTTCCAAGTACCATATCCTGAGTTGGAGTGGTTATTGGGCTACCTGCTTGTGGAGCTAATATGTTATTTATAGAAAGCATCAAGAATCTTGCTTCAGCTTGAGCCTCAGTAGATAACGGAACGTGAACAGCCATTTGGTCCCCATCAAAGTCTGCATTATATGCAGTACATACTAATGGATGAAGTTTTATAGCTTTACCTTCTACTAATATAGGTTCAAACGCTTGTATTCCTAAACGGTGAAGTGTAGGCGCACGATTAAGTAATACTGTATGATCTTTAATTACTTCTTCTAATACTCCCCATACTTCAGGTTTGATTTTTTCTACCATTCTCTTAGCACTTTTAATATTATGTGCAAATCCATCATTAACAAGTTTCTTCATTACAAATGGTTTAAATAATTCAAGTGCCATTTTTTTAGGCAAACCACATTGATAAAATTTAAGATCAGGACCTACAACAATAACAGATCTACCTGAATAATCTACCCTTTTACCAAGTAAGTTTTGTCTAAATCTACCTTGCTTACCTTTTAACATATCTGATAGTGATTTTAAAGGTCTATTACCAGGACCTGTTACAGGTCTTCCTCTTCTACCATTATCAATAAGTGCATCTACTGCTTCTTGTAACATCCTTTTTTCATTTCGAACAATGATATCTGGTGCACCTAAATCTAATAATCTTTTAAGTCTATTATTTCTATTTATAACTCTTCTATAAAGGTCATTTAAGTCAGATGTTGCAAATCTACCACCATCTAACTGAACCATAGGACGTAAATCTGGTGGTATAACTGGAACTGCATCTAGTATCATCCACTCAGGTTTATTTCCAGATTGTTTAAAAGCCTCTATTACTTCAAGTCTTCTTATTATTCTAATTTTCTTTTGTCCAGAACTTTCTTTAAGTGCAGCTTTAAGTTCTTTTGACTCACCTATTAAATCTATCCTCTTTAAAAGTTCTTCCACTGCTTCTGCTCCCATTCCAGCAGTAAAACTATTTCCATGTTTATCAATTGCTTCCCTATATTCTTTTTCACTTAATAATTGTTTGCTTGATAGTGAAGTTTCACCTGGATCAATTACAACATAAGAAGCGAAATACAATATTTTTTCAAGTGATCTCGGGCTCATATCAAGTATAAGTCCCATTCTACTTGGTATTCCTTTAAAGTACCAAATGTGAGATACAGGGGCCGCGAGTTCAATATGCCCCATTCTTTCTCTTCTCACTTTAGATTTAGTTACTTCTACTCCACATCTATCACATACTACACCTTTATATCTTACTCTTTTATATTTCCCACAATGACATTCCCAGTCTTTTGTAGGCCCAAAAATCTTTTCACAGAATAAACCTTCTTTTTCAGGCTTTAATGTTCTGTAGTTTATTGTTTCTGGTTTTTTGACTTCTCCCCTAGACCACTGTCTAATTTTTTCTGGAGAAGCCAACCCTATTTTTATTGAATCAAAATTGTTAAGTTCAAACAAGGGGCTTTCTCTCCCTTCCTTAAAGTTTTATAAAGAAAATTACTCATTACCATTATCATCTTCTGCTTTAAGTCCTAAATTTAAATCATTAATCTCATCATCTACTGATTCTTTAATCTCAATTTCATCATTATTTGTAAGAACCTTTATATCTAATGATAAACTTTGGAGTTCTTTTATAAGCACTTTAAAAGATTCTGGAACTCCAGGCTCAGGGATATTTTCCCCTTTTACAATAGCTTCATAAGTTTTAACTCTACCAACAACATCATCAGATTTAACTGTTAATATTTCTTGAAGAGTATGAGCTGCACCATATGCTTCAAGTGCCCAAACTTCCATTTCTCCAAATCTTTGTCCTCCAAATTGCGCTTTACCACCAAGTGGTTGTTGAGTAACAAGAGAATAAGGACCTGTTGATCTAGCATGTATTTTATCATCTACTAAATGATGAAGTTTAAGCATATACATATATCCTACAGTCACTGGATTATCAAAATACTTACCAGTTCTTCCATCACGAAGAGAAATTTTTCCTGTTTCAGGAAGTCCTGATTTTTTCAATGCTTCAAATATGTCATCTTCATTAGCACCATCAAATACAGGAGTAGCTATATGCCAACCCAATTCTTTAGCAGCCATGCCCAAGTGAACTTCCAATACCTGACCTATATTCATACGTGAAGGAACTCCAAGTGGATTTAATAGTATATCAAGTGGTCTACCATCAGGTAAGAATGGCATATCTTCTTCAGGTAGTATTCTAGATATAACCCCTTTATTACCATGACGTCCACACATTTTATCTCCAACATTAATCTTTCTTTTAGTACTTATATATACACGAACTAATTCATTAACTCCTGGTGATAATTCATCTCCATTTTCCCTCTTAAACACCTTAACATCAATGATTATGCCTGTTTCACCATGAGGAACCCTTAAAGATGTATCTCTAACTTCTCTTGCTTTTTCTCCAAAAATAGCACGTAAAAGTCTTTCTTCAGCAGTAAGTTCAGTTTCACCTTTTGGTGTAACCTTACCAACTAAAATATCTCCAGGTTTTACTTCAGCACCTATTCTTATTATTCCTCGTTCATCAAGATTTTTCAGAGAATCTTCTCCAACATTTGGGATATCTCTTGTTATTTCTTCAGGACCTAATTTAGTATCTCTAGCATCTGCTTCATATTCTTCTATATGAATAGATGTAAGAGCATCTCTTTTAACTAAATTTTCATTTATTAAAATAGCATCCTCATAGTTATAACCTTCCCAAGTCATATATCCTATAAGCATATTTTTACCTAAAGCTATTTCACCTAAGTCTGTAGATGGACCATCAGCTATAACTTGACCTTTTTCAATGCGTTCACCTTTTTCCACTATAGGCTTTTGATTTATACAAGTGCCTTGGTTTGAACGTTTGAATTTGAGAAGTTTATACTTTTCTAACCTACTATCTTCATCTTTTCTGATTGATATTTCATCAGCAGATACATTTTCTACAACTCCAGAAACCTTAGATACTATAGCAACTCCTGAATCTTTTGCTGCTTTATATTCCATACCTGTACCAACTATAGGTGCTTCCGACTTAAGTAATGGCACTGCTTGTCGTTGCATGTTTGCTCCCATAAGGGCTCTATTCGCATCATCATTTTCAAGGAAAGGAATCATAGCTGTAGCTACAGAAACTATTTGCTTTGGAGAAACATCCATGTAATCAACTTCTTCACGTCTAACTGCATCGTAAGTTCCATCTTCAGCTCTAACTACAACTCTTTTATTTAAAAATTTACCTTCTTCATCTAATGGTTCATTTGCCTGTGCAACAATAAATTTATCTTCTACATCTGCTGTAAGATAATCTATATCCATTGTCATTTTCACATTCTCTTTGTCTGCTCTTCTAAATGGAGCTTCAATAAATCCATATTCATTAATTCTTGCAAAACTTGCAAGTGAGTTTATAAGTCCTATATTTGGACCTTCTGGTGTTTCAATAGGACACATTCTTCCATAATGAGATGGATGAACATCACGAACCTCAAATCCAGCTCTATCACGACTTAGTCCACCAGGACCTAATGCAGACATCCTTCTCTTATGAGTAAGTTCTGCTAGTGGGTTTGTTTGATCCATAAATTGTGAAAGTTGTGAGCTACCAAAAAATTCTTTGATAGAAGCTGCAACAGGACGTATATTAATAAGAGCTTGAGGAGTTGCAATATCAATATCTTGTATTGTCATTCTCTCTCTAACTACTCTTTCCATTCTAGATAAACCAATTCTAAATTGATTTTGTAATAGTTCGCCTACTGAACGTACTCTTCTATTACCTAAATGATCTATATCATCAGTTTCTCCTATCCCTTGGAAAAGATTAAACTCATAACTGATAGAAGCTATTATGTCAGGAATTATTATATGTTTAGGTAATAATTCTCTAAATCTTTGTTGTACAGCTTCTTTTATCTCTTGCGTGTCTGAATATTCATCTAATATTTCTTTAAGTACAGGATAATATACCCTCTCTTTTATTCCTAATTCTTCTAATGATATAGGTAAATCAAGTGCTTTCACATCTACAAAATGATTACCTATAACTTTTATTATCTTATTTTCCTCTGATAATATATCAACCTTATTTATACCTGCCGCTTCTATCTCTAAAGCTTTCTCTCTAGTAATTTTTTCACCTTTAGAAACTATTATTTCTCCAGTTGATTCATTTGCAATATTATCAGATGCAATTTTATTAACAATCCTTCCGCTTAAAGCAAGCTTCTTGTTGAATTTATATCTACCTACTTTTGCTAAGTCATATCTCTTTGGATCAAAAAACAAAGTATTAATAAGTGATCTTGCGCTTTCTACAGCTGGTGGCTCTCCTGGTCTAAGTCTTTTATATATTTCCAGTAAACCCTCTTCTTCATTTGTAGTATTATCTTTTTCTATACTATTTAGTAAATGTTCTGATTCACCTAAAAGCTGTAATATTTCTGCATCAGTCCCATGACCAAGTGCCCTCAAAAGAACAGTTACAGGTAATTTTCTAGTTCTATCTACCCTTACATACACTATGTCATTTGAATCACTTTCATATTCAAGCCATGCCCCTCTATTAGGAATGACTGTAGATGAAAAGAGTTTATCTCCAGTTTTGTCTACTTTTTGAGAATAGTAAACTCCTGGTGACCTAACTAGTTGACTAACTATAACCCTTTCTGCACCATTAACTATAAAGGTACCTTTATCTGTCATGAGATGGAAATCTCCCATAAATACTTCTTGTTCCTTTACTTCTCCAGTTTCTTTGTTAATAAGTCTAACTTTTACTTTTAATGGAGCTGAGTAAGTTGCATCTCTTTCTTTACATTCCTCAATACCATATTTGGGTTCATCCGACACATAATAGTCTACAAATTCTAGGATTAAATTTCCAGTATAATCCTGGATTGGAGAGATATCATCAAACACCTCTTTAAGTCCTTCCTTTACAAACCATTCATATGATGTCTTTTGAACCTCAATCAAATCGGGAAGTTCTAATACTTCATCAATTACTGAATAACTCATTCTAACCCGTTTACCATACGAAACAGGATGCACCATATTATTCACCCCTTATAAAAACTAATTCCAAAAGGTAATGGAACTCCTTTGGTGGAAAATTTTTCATTACATCTATAATACTATTGCCATAAAAATTATTTTTATACAATTTTCATGCCAAATATTCATTATTTTGCATCTTATAATGCTATCACACAACATGCAATATGTCAAGAAAAAGAAATAGCATTAAAAAAGGTACCTTTAAGGTACCTTTTATTAAAATAAATTACTTAAGCTCTACAGTAGCTCCTACTTCTTCTAACTTAGCTTTCATTTCTTCAGCTGCTTCTTTTTCAACGCCTTCTTTAACTGGCGCTGGTGCTCCATCAACTAATCCTTTAGCATCTTTTAATCCAAGTCCAGTTATTTCTCTTACAGCTTTAATAACTTTAATTTTTGAATTTCCAGCGTTTGCAAGTATAACATCAAATTCTGATTGCTCTTCTTCTGCTGCTCCACCTGCTGCTGCTCCGCCACCTGCTACCATTACTGGTGCTTGTGCACTTACATCAAACTCTTCTTCAAGAGCTTTAACTAAGTCTGATAATTCTAATACAGTTAACTCTTTAACTTGATCTATTATGTTTGTGATTTTTTCACTCATTTATAATTCCTCCATTTTTTTATTGTTCGTCTGTGGATTCTTCTCCACCATTTTCTTTATCAACAATTGCTTGTATACCTCTAGCAAACTTACTAATTGGTGCATTTAATGCGATAACAACTTGAGTAAGTAAGTGTTCTTTAGAAGGTAAGTTAGCTATTTCAGTTATTTTATCAAGGTTTAATACGTCACCTTCAACTATACCTGCTTTAAGCTCTAATTTATTATGATCTTTAGCAAAGTCGCTAGTTATCTTAGCAGCTATAACTGGATCTTCATTAGATATTGCTATTGCATTTGGTCCAGTTAAGTGATTAGTAAACTCTTCATAACCTTCTTCTTTAAAAGCAAATCTCATCATAGTGTTTTTATAAACTTTATATTCTACACCTGCTTCAGAGTACTTTCTTCTAAGTTCAGTTACTTCATCTACATTTAAACCTCTATAATCAACTAATACTACTGATTTAGCACCTGATATTTTATCTCTTATTTCTTGAACTAGTTGTTGCTTTTGCTCAACTATTTTTTTGTTCATTTTACTTCCACCTCCTCGAATAAGGAATAAATACTCATAAAATTAAAAGGTCTTCCATAGACAAGGAAGACCTTTTATATAATTATATATAAATTAATCATAATCGGTACAACCTCGATAGGAAATTTAAACCATTTGGTCCCTACTTTCTACGGTTCTTTATTAAATTTTAATCTTTTAACATATTACCACGGTCTACCTATTATGTCAATAAAAATTTTAATTTATCTATCCATTAATTTTTGACCATTAAGTTTAATTCCTGGTCCCATTGTACTTGAAATAACTACACTCTTAAGATATCTACCTTTAGCTGCTGATGGTTTTGCTTTTATTATAGCTCCCATTAAAGCATCAAAGTTTTCTTTTAATTTTTCTTCTCCAAAAGAAGCTTTACCGATCGGAACGTGAACTATACTAGTTTTATCTACTCTATATTCCACTTTACCTGCTTTAATATCATTCACAGCTTTTTCAACATCAAAAGTAACTGTACCTGATTTAGGGTTAGGCATTAATCCTTTTGGTCCAAGAACTCTACCTAATCTTCCCACTACACCCATCATATCTGGAGTAGCTACTACTACGTCAAACCCAAACCAATTTTCTTTTTGGATTTTATCTAAATACTCATCAGCACCAACAAAATCTGCTCCAGCTTCTTCAGCTTCTTTTGCTTTTTCACCTTTTGCAAATACTAAAACTTTTTTAGTTTTACCAGTACCATGTGGAAGTACTATAGCACCTCTTACTTGTTGGTCAGCATGTCTTGGGTCAACACCAAGTTTAATTGATAATTCAATTGTTTCATCAAAATTAGCTTTAGCAGTCTTTTCAACTAATTCAATAGCTTCGTCAACATCATAAAGCTTTTCTCTATCAACTATTTTGACACTATCATCATATTTCTTTCCTCTTTTAGCCATTTATATCCTCCTTTGTGGTATTATCGATTTACATCTCCCACTTTTTTCTTTATTCTTCTACTACTATACCCATACTTCTTGCAGTACCTGCCACCATACTCATAGCAGCATCTATATCACTTGCATTTAAATCAGGCATTTTAGTTTCAGCAATTTCTTTAACTTGATCCTTAGAAATTGTTGCTACTTTATTTTTATTAGGTTCTCCAGATGCTGTGTCTAATCCTAAAGCTTTCTTTAGTAAAACAGCAACAGGAGGAGTCTTAGTTATAAATGTAAATGATCTATCTTGATATACTGTAAGAACAACTGGAATTACCATACCAGGTTGATCAGCAGTTTTAGCATTAAATTCTTTACAGAATCCCATTATATTAACACCATGTGGTCCTAAAGCAGTACCTACTGGTGGCGCTGGAGTTGCTTTACCAGCTGGAATTTGCAACTTAACTACAGCTTGAACTTTTTTAGCCATCCCTGTCACACCTCCTTATCTATTTGTGGTTAGTCGGGTTTCCCCTCCCACTTTAGACTTATAAAAGTCTATAAAAAAGAGTAATATACTCTTTATAAGCTTTGTACTTGATCAAAATCAAGTTCTACAAGTGTTTCTCTCCCAAACATAGAAATGAAAACCTTAAGTTTTCTTTTCTCAGCACTTATTTCTTTTACTGTACCCATGAAATTTTCAAATGGCCCAGATATTACTTTTATAGAATCATCTACTTTGATATCAATTTCAGGAAGTGCTTCCTTAACACCCATATTTTTAATTTCTTCAGGTGTTAGAGGTATAGGTTTAGAACCAGGACCTACAAAGCCTGTTACACCTCTTGTATTTCTAACAAGATACCATGATTCATCAGTCATTACCATTTTAACAATAACATAGCTCGGGAATTTCTTTCTTTCTTTGACTTTTTTCTTGCCATCTTTCACTTCTACATACTCCTCAGTAGGTACAAGTATTTCATGCACTATGTCTTGCATAGATCTGTTTTCAACTAATTTTTCTATGTTTGCTTTAACTTTGTTTTCATGACCAGAATAAGTATGAACTACATACCATTTGGCCTTATCCCACATATCCGTCATAGATTTCGGGACTCCAATAGAGTCCTTCCCTCCCTTGCTTTTTATTAGCCAATTATAAATGACAATAAGCCTTTTACTAAAGTATCAAATAACCATATAATAAGTGCTACTATAGTACATAAAGCTATGACTACAGCTGTATGATTTATCAATTCTTTCTTATTAGGCCAATTTACCTTTTTAACCTCTGCCTTCACACCTTTAAAATATGTTTTCATCTTTTTAAAAGCACCTTTGTTTGAATCAGCTTGAGCTGCCATATAATTTCACATCCTTACTTTTATTAATATCGACTAATTCATTAAAGATTAATCAATTTAGTAAAAGAAATTATTTTGTTTCCTTGTGATTTGTATGAGTTTTACAGAACTTACAATATTTCTTCATTTCCACTCTATCAGGATGTAGTCTTTTGTTTTTAGTTGTTGTATAATTTCTATGCTTACATTCAGTGCAGGCTAAAATTATTTTATCTCTCATTAAAACACACCTCCTACGCCTTAATATCTATAGTATTATATATCCAGGCATAATAATCCAATAATAACTATCAGTACTTATATAAATTATCACAAAATTTATTTTATGTCAATATAAAACGTAAACAAAAAACTAGGCCATTTAAGACCTAGTTTTTAGCCTTCAGTATCTAAACTATTCTATTATCTCACTAACTACTCCAGCTCCAACTGTTCTTCCACCTTCACGTATAGCAAATTTAAGTCCTTTTTCCAT
>NZ_QXXA01000028.1 GCF_009911265.1 Senegalia massiliensis
TGGATATAGCTCAGTTGGTTAGAGCGCCAGATTGTGGCTCTGGAGGCCGTGGGTTCGACTCCCGTTATCCACCCCATATTATGACCCATTAGCTCAGTTGGTAGAGCATCTGACTTTTAATCAGGGTGTCCGGCGTTCGAGTCGCCGATGGGTCACCATTTAATTTTTATGCGCGGGAGTGGCGGAATTTGGCAGACGCGCTAGACTTAGGATCTAGTGTCATTGACGTGGGGGTTCGAGTCCCTTCTCCCGCACCACTTTAGACTAGTATATACTAGTCTTTAATTATCATTTGAATCATACTATTATAAACTTATTATTTACAAGAATTATAATGTATGTTAAAATAAGTTTTGAGTTTAACAATAAATTTGGCGGTGTAGCTCAGTTGGCTAGAGCATACGGTTCATACCCGTAGAGTCGGTGGTTCGAATCCACTCGCCGCTACCAAAAAAATATTATTAATCATGGTGGATATAGCTCAGTTGGTTAGAGCGCCAGATTGTGGCTCTGGAGGCCGTGGGTTCGACTCCCGTTATCCACCCCATTATATTGGGGCGTCGCCAAGTCGGTAAGGCACTAGACTTTGACTCTAGTATGCGTAGGTTCGAGTCCTGCCGCCCCAGCCAATTTTAATATATGGCGGCATAGCCAAGCGGTAAGGCAGAGGACTGCAAATCCTTTATCCCCAGTTCAAATCTGGGTGCCGCCTCCATATTAGCGCTCATAGCTCAACTGGATAGAGTGTCTGACTACGAATCAGAAGGTTGGGGGTTCAAGTCCTCCTGGGCGCACCATTAAAAACATTGCGAAACAGAGGGTTTCAGCATTTATGCTGGCCCTCTATTTTTTTTATAATTCTTATGTTTGCAAACATTTTGCAAACATAAGAATTATTTTATGATATTTCCTATCTTTTTTGCTGCTTCTTTTTGCATATCTGGACTTACATAAGAGTAGGTATCCATAGTTATTCCTATACTAGAATCTCCTAATCTTTCTTGAACTACTTTAGGATGTACATTTTGTTTTAATAACATAGTTGCATGGGTATGTTTTAAATCATGAAATCTAACTTCTAATCCTAATTTTCTTTTGATTTTAGGAAAGGTTTTAGATATATAGTCTGGATTCATAGGTCTACCATCATCCCTTGAGCAAACAAAGTTATTATTTTTATAAGTTTCTCCTAAAACCATTCTATATCCAATTTGTTTTTTTCTTTCTGCTTTAAGCACTTCCATAACATTCTCATGTACAGCTACAGATCTATTAGATTTTTTTGTTTTAGGCTCAACTAGGGTAAGAGTACCTTTTATCATTTGTAGAGCCTTAGAAACGTAAATAACACAGAAAACAAAAATAGTGATATTTATCATATTATTTACTGTCTATAAGTTTACCTCTCACTAGGTTATCATAATATTCTTAATTACATCACATACAGTAAATATATTATAATTTAAGGCATTTAAAAAGTTAATCTATACTTGTAGAATAAATAAAAAGCATAAGAAAAATTACCTATAGACAGGTGATTATATTTATTTAATTACTTAGTTTAACATTTATTTACAGGTTATGAAATGTTACTACCAAATAAATATTAGATATGGTAAAATAAGTATAGCATTAGCAAATAGAAAATATATCCATAAGGGTACATGAATTTTAAGGGGAGATATAGGAGGCTATTGAAAGGAAGAAAACCTTTACAATGAAGAAGAGAATAAATAATACAATAGAAACAAGTATTAGTAAAATAAAGTTCGTTAATATATAAGTATAATAGATATTATAAAATTAATATGATATTTATTATATTGAGGGATTTTTTGAATTATAAAAATATATGCAAAATTAATAAATATTGTTTTCTGAATCATAGTTAACAAATATCATACAGGATAAAATACATATTTTAATGGAGGTGAGTGAAATGGGAAGAAGGTTTGTTGGCGCTATTTTCTGTTTAATTTCAGCTATATTGTTTGCCAGTAGATACATTGCTAGTGCAATTTTTCTTTCTAGCGCAACAGTTTATGATAAAGAATTATTTGAGGCAGCCTTAGAGAATATAGGTATTCCTCTTCTGTGGCTATCTATTACTAGCTTAATTGTAGGTGTCCTTTATTTAATCTGGGCTGAAGTAATAAATCCGAAAGAAAACTTAGAAATATAAACTACTTTCATTTTTATATTGTTATTGAATAAGATATAGATTTTAAATATTTGTAAAAAATGATAGTAACGAGTTTGTAATAGTATATAGAGGAATACGGTTAAGTAAACCTTAAAGACAATTATAGGAGGTGTATTTACTATGTATGAATATAAGGTTTTTAAATGGAATCTTAGTACTTTAACTCTTACTGAGGAGTTAGAGGATATTTTAAATGATTATGGAAAAGAAGGTTGGAGAATATCGAATATTATAAGCAACATAAAGGGAAGTGCGAATGTACTATTTTCTTCTGTAGATGGAAATCAAGCAACTATTATTCTTGAAAGAATAAATAAAGATTAATTCGTAATATTTACTTATTATGCATAGTAGTAAATAAATGTAATATAAGAAAATTTATTTTGAAGGAGAATTTTAGCATGGATAATAAAGATGACTTAAAAAAACATAAAGATAAAATTAATTATATTGCTGTAGGAGTTGCATTAGGAGTCTCTCTCGGTGCTGCTATTGGTGCAGGTTTAGATGCTATAAATTCTAAGAAAACAAATAAATGATAATATCTAATATAAGAATAATGGATTTTTATTGACTTATGTCACATTATTTAAAAACTACATAGTATTATAACATAAAGTTGAGTTTACTTAATATTAAATATAACAAACTCATTTGAGTCATGGTTAATAAGTATCATATATAGTAAATCATAGATATTAGATTATCTAAAAAATGTACAGGAGGTACTAATACATATGGTTATCAGGGAAAATATAAACTCTTTAAAAAACTCAATTCAAGAAAATATTTTTTTGAAATTAATTATAATAATTTCAACATTAATATATCCTACAATATTTGTATTAGATATATTAGATATGCTTGGGATTATTAGTATAGAAATTTTCAGTCCGGTATATTTAATGTGGGTAGGATTTTATAGTTCTATTATTTTAATTTATTTTGTTGGTATAAATTTAATTAATATATTACTAGTACTAATTAATGTATGTGTTACCTTATTTATAATGTTTGGATTTCTAATGGGGGGTATTGGAGCTGTATTAGGAATAACCATTAAAATGATTTTGCCATTCATACCATTTTCCTGGATTGAGAGATTAATGTCTTTTTTATTTCGGTATGACTATTAGAATAAAAAGATATAGTAGAAGTTTTACAAAAGTATCATTGTCACAAATTGATAGATTCTTTATAAAAGAAAGGAGAACTATATGGAATAAGCAGATATAGTTATAAATAAGCATCTCTATCAATGACTTTACTTTTAAAAAGGAGGAAATAACTTGTTCAGAAAAAATCCGTGGTTATATGTATTGTTTGGAATATATCCATTAAGTATTTTTGAATTGGGATTATCTAACATTAGTACTATTAAACAAGTTCTTTTATTGATTATAATTACTTCTATCCTAATTAGTGTTGGATACTATTTCAATTTTCTAAACATTTTTAAATCACTCATTGTTGTATTATTTGTAATAACGCCTTATGTTATTGGCAAATTATATGGTAATGGAGTTTTTAATACTTAATACAATCGACTTGTTTACAGTGATAAATATAATCTCAAATTTGTATTTTCAAATAAAATAAATAAATGAATGAATAATTCTATCCCAGAGAATATTTATAGCTGCTGATATCATTAGGATAGAGTATACTTTTTATTCTGTCCTTTTTATTAGTTTGTCTTAATAGCAATTAAAATATATTGCTAAAGTTTACTGGGGAAGAAATTTTGAAGAATATTTTTATACAGCTAATTGGTGATCTTCTCCAAAATAAAAATAGTTAGAGGGTAAAATATTATGACTGAACAAATAACTATACTTTATGGATACAGTATTATTATATTAATTTTTAGCATAAGAATTATTTATGATATTAAAACAAAGAAATATAAATCCTTAGCACTTTTTACAATATTAGTATTAGTTATGTTTTTCTTAATATCTAAAATAAAATTTTAATTTTATTTTTTGGTCGTTAAATTTAATCATTACTCAGTTTGTCAAAATAACAATTGAGTAATACTCATAAATTAATTTGGAACACCAATATTCATAATTTGATATACAAGATTATTTTGTAATAATGTAAAATTTAATAGAACTATTACGTTTTCAAAACAATGGAGGTGTTAATATGAAAAAGAGATTTTTGTTTTTATTAACTTTCTTATTGACTACAGTAGCGTTAATCTCAGGTTGTAGTCAAAACGAAGTTAATAGTAAATCTGTAAAAGTAATGCCAAGTGATCTTTTCCAATGAGATACTGTACGGCTAGAAACTCATATGAACATGGTAACAGGATGCGTAGATGTTGAATATCAAGGTGATAAAGAAAATATTATGTTAAAATATGAAATATGGGAAGAAGGAACTTTAAAAATGGAAAGCGACACTTTATCAACTTCTATCAAAGAAAACGAATTTAATGGAGAAATTAGTATTTCTTTAAAGGATATTAATGATTATATGGAATCATCTGAACTAATGGAACTGACAGCAGCTATTAGAACTGATAGTGGCTATTTTTCAAATTCAATTCTTATAGATCGATATAGCAAAGAATATGCAAACTCTCCAAGTAATCTAGAAAAAGAAATCAATGCAACTGAAGATGAAGAAATTAGTATTTGGGGATTAATAGCAGGAGATACTCTTTCAGTTGGAGAAGATATTGAGAAATCAGTAAAAGAATCAAAATGGGGTTTGATTGTGAAGCTATATTTTGATTAAATAGATTGCATTATCCAATTTATATTAAGATTAATTATGACAAACTAATAAAAAGCTACATAACTATTGATATTAAAAGCATAGAGTTATGAATTGAGTCAGCTAAGAAAAGAACTTAAAGAGGTACTAGAAAAGTATAATGCAGCAAAAGAAATTATAAAAGAGTATAGTAAGTTGATATAAAACATTGTCGAATATTGCGATGGAAATATGAAGGGTTATTCCTTTTCATCTAGAATATATATTATTGAAGAAAAATATACTATAAAATATGAGGAGGAAGTAGAATGAAAAAAATATTGTTGATATTACTACTTTCTATTGCTTTAACAGGTTGTGGTTCAGATAACGCTGAAAGTGGTAAAGAAAAAGTAGAAAATGAACCAAAGGAAGAAGTGTCTGAAGAGACCGAAAAAGACATACCTAAAGAATATCAGTCTGCACTTAAAAAAGCATATGCATATGTTAATAATATGCATATGTCAAAAGCTGGCGTATATGATCAGCTCATATCTGAACATGGAGAGAATTTTTCCAAAGAAGCGGCTCAATATGCTGTCGATAATGTAGAGGCTGACTGGAAAGAAAATGCCTTAAAAAAGGCGATCGCATATCAAGATGATATGGCAATGTCACCGAATGCTATACATGATCAATTAACCTCTGAACATGGTGAGAAATTCACAGAAGAAGAAGCAAGTTACGCTGTTGATAATTTACCAGAATAGACTTATAAATATTAAATAGAGGGAAAAAGACATCCAAAAGGGTGTCTTTTTTATATAAAAACAAATAAAATTGTTAAACCTTCCTTAATATATTATAATAAGATATATAAAGGAGGTATAATATTATGGGATTTTTTGATAAGATGAAAGAATTAAATGAAAAAGCTAAAGAAAGTAAAAGTAAAAAAATAAAGATAGTTGCTAAGCTATATCATCTAGAAGGTATACCTAAAATGAAAGATGGACAAAAAACAATGGTAGAATTAAATCCTAAAGATAATAAGTTATATATAGAAGAACGTTTTGTAGGAAAGCATAGAAATAATGCAACAGTATTAGATATGGATAAGTTTAAGTATGTAGAAAGTACTACAGTATCTGAAATACAAGAAAAAGATAAATCTATAATAGGTAGAGCTATTGTTGGAGGGCTTGTTGGACCAGTTGGAGCAGTGATTGGTGGATTGAGCGGCTTAGGTAGCAAGAAGAAAGAAATAAATAATAATATAATGATTATAGGGTATAAAAGTAATGAAAAAAGAAAACAAATTAGCTTTATGGATGGAAAAGGAACTATGAACTATAAATTTTTATATAATGAATTAAAAAAATACGAGCGTGAAGAAGAAAATAAAACAGGGCAAACTGAATTATAATACATGAGCATCTACTTAAGTAGGTGTTTTTTTATATACAAAACAAACAAAAGCATATAGTAATCGAGGTGGTGGTATGGTAAGAGTAAGAAGTCTTGACACAAAAGATATGGCCAAAGAAGATTACCTTAAAGGTATGAAATATAAGGATTTAGCAGATAAATACAGCATATCTTTAAACACAATAAAATCATGGGTTAAAAGATATGGATGGGCTAAAGAGAAAAAGCAAAAGGGTGCACCCTTAAATAATAAAAATGCTACAGGTCATGGAGCACCTATTAAAAATAAAAATGCAGAAAAACATGGATTCTTTTCAAAATATCTTCCTGGTGAAACATTAGATTTTATCCAGGAGATAAAAGTTAAGAATCCATTAGATATTTTATGGGAAAATATACAGATACAATATGCAGCAATAATACGAAGTCAAAAAATAATGTATGTCCAGGATAAAGAAGAAATGATAAAAGAACTTAAAAAGTCTAAATATGAAATAGCAGGAATAGATGATGAATCAGAACAATTACCTATAGAAGAAGAATATGAGTTTCAATTTAGTTGGGATAGGCAAGCAACATTTTTAAAAGCTCAATCAAGAGCAATGAGTGAATTAAGAAGTATGATAAAAAGATATGAAGAAATGCTTAAAACTGATTTAGCTACAGAAGAACAAAAAGCTAGAATAGAAAAGCTTAAAGCTGATACTAAGACAAAAGCTTGATAGAACTGGGGGTTATGGGTATAATAGAAGTATAAGTAATAAAAGTGTATGGGCAGAAAAGAAAAGTGTCGTAGATAAATATATATAAACTTAAAGACAAATAGAAAAAGAATTAATAGGAATTGCAACTAAAAATAATATTAAAATAGAAGGCTATGTTATCCATTTTATAGACCGAGTAATCGGTCAACATTCAGCTGATGATATTCCTAGAAAAGGGATGAGAAGAGGAGCTAATATTGAAGATATAAAAGATACACTTCTAAATGGTAACGTTGGAGGAAAAAAGATAAGATGAGGTGGGAAACCAAGTATTGTTTTTTCTAATAATAAGTGTAAAACAACATTAAACCCAGATAGCAAAGAATTAATTCAAGTAAATCCATATAACAGATTTAAATTGAAGTGATAAATGATGATAGAAGTTCCAAAACATACAAGAAATATTATGAGTAAGGCATATAGCAAAATAAACAGTGAACATTTAGAGCAGTTAGAACTCCACGCTAATAATGTTGATGAATTTCTAAAACTAGACAATATAACTGATATTTTAGATGATACAGATACTATATTAACTTATCTAGGTTTCGATGAGAATGATGATTTAACTGACTTTGGTAGAGAGTTGCAAAATTTATATGATGATATTTATTATAATAACTAAAGCCACTTATTAAGCTTAATTAAATTGATAGGTGGTTTTTTAATGATTATTTTAGAAGGTGAAAAATATGTGTGATAGGTGTATAGAAAAGGCAATAAAAGAAAGCTCGGAACAGGTAGTGGAGAGTTTAAAAAGAGAACTATCAATTACTGGTATTATCAAAAAGTCTTTAACTGAATACTCAACAAAAGAATTAGTTGATGAAATCTCTAAAAGAAATGGAGTAGATACATTTAAAACTGATTATGAAGGTGAACATGAAATGAGAGTAGTTAATGATGATTATGATAAGAAAACAACTAGAATAACAGAAACAAAAGGACCAGTTATTATTTTAGAAGTTATAGACTAATTGTCTTTAGACACAGACATTAAACAAGTCTATTTTTTATGCCTAAAAGATGTAAGAGATAGAATTGGCATTCAAGAAATATAAACTGAAATGCCTTTCTTTAAAGAGAGTATGTTAGTTAAAGAGAAGGATAGACAAAAGCTTAATAAAATAATAGCTAGTGGAAATCAAGATTATATTGATTTAATATTGACTAAAATATTTGATGATACTACAATTTTACTAGATGGTGCTGAAGCTCAAGAAGAAAGAATGAGAATGCAGCTATTGTCAAATGGTAAGATATCAGCTGTAAGTGATGGAGTTATTTAGAGAGTTCTAATCCAGTAGCAGATATTCAAAGATGGAAAGATGCAATTATAGATGATAGAGGAGTTGAACCTACTAAAGCAATCTGTACTAGGAAGGTTTGGAACTATTTAATGAATAATAATAAGATTAAATTAGATATGAATCCAGCTGGTGGACAGAATATTATAATGACAGATAAGATGTTAGTTCAATATTTAGAGAGTAAACTTTTTGAACTTATAGAAGATTTGGAAGAGAAAAATTCTGAGCCAGCGGAAGTCATCCTGAAGAATATGAAACTTGATGAATTGAAAAATAAAGCAAAACAATAAGGAATAAAAGGTTATTCAAGTATCAATAAAGAGGAATTAATTAAAGCAATAAAGGATGAGTAAAATGGATTATAAATTCTATGAAATGGAATATGGAGGTAAAACACCTTTTGAACAATTTCTAAGGCTTTTAATTCAAGCTATGAATGAGGTTAAATGCTATACACTTAATAGAGCTAATGATAGTGACATAATAGATAATTATATATTAGAAGGTAAATATGAAAAAATCCTTTAAGAATGTAATTATAATTATTCTTACTTTATTTTTACAAGATATTACATATAAAATTGGTGGGTTTAATTATGGAAATGCACCAATTCTTTCGGTCGAAACTTTTTATGATTTTGTCATTTTTGCTTTTTACTATATTTCTATATCTTATATTTTAGATAAAACTATAATGAAGAATGATGAAAAATAAAAATTATAATAGAGAAGAAATGAAAGGATAGATTGATATCAACTATAAAGAATCTACTATTAACTCTTGTGAAATTGCTTTAAGGCTAGGGAGAAATCTCTAGCCTTATTTATATGTAAAAATACTAATTAAAAAGAATAATAATGTTGCTAACTCCATATTAGTGCGTGGACTATGAGCTATTTACAAAATACACTTTTACGATTCAAATTAACTTCTGAGGATATAATTGTAATTAATAATTCTTCTAAAGCGGCAATAAAGATAAATAGAAATATAACCCATATTATAAGATTACTTTGTTTAAATAAAATAATTGCAGGTGAAAAATATACTAAAATACCTGATGTCTTGTTGGCTATGGTATGTACAAACACAAATTTTTTGTACTTTAATTTAGTGAGTAACAGATTTAATAAATGAACAAAAAGTAGCCCTATTAGTACCATCTTATAATTCACAGTCATAATTTGATTATATAATCTTGTAAATATAAAAAACAATATTATATAAAATACAAAATCAGCAAATGAATCTAGTCTTGCACCTAGCTCACTTTCTATATTAAATTTTCTTGCTATAAAACCATCAAGTATATCGGTTAAACCTATTATGAAGTAAAGAAAAATAAAGATAATTCGATCACTTATAAATAATAATAATGCAGAACATATAATTCTTAGTATAGAAAGGATATTAGGAATATATTTCTTCAATTTTATTCTCCTTCTTTAATTATAAAGCTTGTATAGTAGTTCACCTAACGTTACTGCAGTTTGGGATGCGACCTATAAGTATATCTGTGTTTTGCGAATTAGAGTATTACGTGTAGTTATGACAAACTTACACTTTCCATTTGTATCTATATTTTTGTATTTCTTCTTTTGAGTACGCACTAGATGTAACTAATATATCTACTATATTATCTGGATTACATGTTATAATAACAGAATCTATGGAATGATCTTTTATCACTTTCTTCAAGATATGAAATGCTTTTGCTGCATGTCTATTTCCTCTATATGTCTCATATACTCCATAACCAATATGTTCTATGCAATTAAAAACCTTTGTACCATTGCTTAATTTAAAATTTATATGTCCAATAGTTGTATCAGTGCCATGAATTAGTATTTTAAATTTATATTCAGTACATATATATGTATTTATTTTACCATATATAATAAAAGTTTGTTATGACATGATTTTAATGTTAAGGAGAAATCTTTAGCTTTATTTTTTATGTAAGATTATATGAGAACTTCTATCAATGATTAATAGAAGTAAAATTTAAATTATTTGTTTTTACTTCCATATCTTATCCCTAGACTAATAGCAATCATTAATATTATAACTGAAGGCCAATCTTGTTTAAAATATAGTGAATTAACTACTATACCTAAAGTAATAAGAATAACATAAATCATTATATAAGCCTTTCTTTCATAAGTAAAATTAATTATTCATTATTAAATATTATAGAGCGTTTTTAAAATCTTTGATATTTTAAGAAAATCAATAAAAAGCTTAATAAAGGTTAGTTTTTTTATTCTTTTTATTAAAAAATAATGAAATAGTTAAGAATATGGTTAAAGCTATAGTTAAAGAATTATATAAAATACCCAATAACCAATGTGTATTTATATAATATAATATTGAGAGTATTATAACATTGAATACATTTATAAAAATTAAAATGAAAAATTTAATTATAGTACTTAGTTTATACATATATCTACTCTTTAAAAATTTTATGTTTCTTAAAAATAATAATATGAACATAATAGTAAAAATATAAAATAAAATATATGC
>NZ_QXXA01000029.1 GCF_009911265.1 Senegalia massiliensis
TAGCTTTATAATTTTACAACTTATAAGTTGTTGTTATCTACACTGTTCAATTTTCAAAGACCAATTCATTGTCGCTGCTTGCTAGCGACTCTTAATATTATATCAGGTTTTAAGTAGCTTGTCAAGAACTTTTTTTATTTTCTTTTAAATTCTTTTTTTATTTAGAAAGACAAGCTTTCCTGACGACTCTTAGTACTATATCAAATATATATATGCTTGTCAAGGATATTTTTGAGATTTTTTAAGTCATTTATATAATCATCTTTTATAGACCTATTATAAATTACTGCTGCTGGATGATACAAAGGATAGACAATATATTCTTTTCCCATTATAGTCTTATTTGTTTTCTTACCATGATAATTACCTATTGTAACACTATTATTTTCTAATATTGTCTTAAAAGGTACATTTCCCAAAGTTACAATTAGATCAGGTTCTATTATTGATATTTCTTCGAATAGGTAATCAGTGAAATTATTTATTTCTTCTTTAATAGGTGTTCTATTTATATCCCTTCCTGTTTTTTTACTCTTTTTTGTTGGTCTATACTTTACTACATTTGTTATATAAATATCTTTTCTGTCTAATTTCAATATCTCCAAAAACTCATTTAAATATTTACCTGCAGCACCTACAAAAGGCTTTCTCTGTTCAACTTCATTTTTGCCAGGGGCTTCACCTATAAGTATTATTTTGCTATCTACACTTCCATTTCCTAATACTAACCTTTTTTCATTAAACTTCTTTTCTATAGTTTTATTAAATCGATTCATATTTGTTTGTTTATCCATAAATTTCTCCTTTTATAATTCTATAATTTGAATAAATAGAGCTAATCCATCATAAATATTACTATTATCTAATTATTTAAATGGGGGTATAAAAATGATTATATCTATAATTCTATTTATCTTAGGTTTGATTTTAATTGTAAAAGGTGGTGATTATTTCATTGAATCCTCTGTTGAAATAGCTAAAATTTCTAAATTACCAAAGATATTAATAGGAGCTACAATTGTAAGTGTTGCTACAACTACTCCAGAAGCTATTGTGTCCATAACTGCTTCTTTTAAAAATCATACCCAAATGAGTGTAGGCAATTCAATAGGATCTATAATTTGTAATACAGGTTTAATCCTAGGAATTACTTCTATTATAAGTCCTACTAAAGTTAAAGGTAATCTCACAAAATTAAAATCATTAATGTTAATAGTATTTTTCATTATATTTTTAAAATTATCTTTTGATAGAACTATTAACTATAGTGATGCTTGGATACTACTAATACTTTTAATTATATACATATTATTTGACTTACTAGTTATTATGTACAAAAAAAATAAAGCTATGAAGGAATATGAAACTATTTATTCTAAAAAAAATTATATCAAAATCATTCTATTATTTATTATAGGTATTGTAGGTATTTTTATAGGTTCTAACCTACTTATAAATAATGGTATTGTCATAGCGACATTTATAGGCATTCCTGAAGCAGTTATAAGTTTAACATTAATAGCATTAGGAACTTCATTACCTGAATTAACTACTGCATTAACTGCATTAAAAAAAGGTCATTCATCATTATCTATAGGTAATATAATAGGTGCAAATATCTTAAATATATCTTTAGTTCTAGGTACTTCTGGTTTTTTAAATGATCTTGACATATCTATACAGAATATCTACTTGGATTTTGTTATAGCATTTATATTAATATTAATACTAACACTTACATGTATATTTAGAGGTAAAGTCAATAGATTAGTAGGGTTTTCACTCTTTCTCATTTACATACTATATTTATTTATTTTATATTATATATACTTTTAAAATAAATATATAGACTAACTTTAAAAAAGTTAGTCTTATAATTAAAATATTAAATGTAATATTGGAACAGATATTAAGATTGTTATTATGACTCTTTCAACCCATATTATTAAAAAGTCTTTTAAGGTTAATGGTATTTCTGTAGCCATTATACAAGGTATTGATGCTGAAAAGAATAATATTTCTGATACACTTACTATACCTATAAAAAACTTTGTGATCAAATCAGCTTCAGTAACTAATAATGCTGGTAAAAACATCTCAGCTATACTTAACGCACTTGCCTTTGCTGCTAATAATGGGTTTGGTAATTTCACTAATAATGTAAAAGGATAAAATATATATCCTAATATATCAAACAATGGAGTATATTCTGCTAAAATTAATCCTATTACACCTATAGCCATCAATAAAGGTCCTATTGATAAAGCCAATTTTATACCAGCTTTCAAATTAATCCAGATTGATTCAAATAATGTAGGTGATTTATCGAAAGCTTTCATACCCTCTTTATAAGCTGTTTTAAATCTATTACTTTTAACTATTTTTTCATTATCTCCTTTTTGACCATTATAATATGAATCCGGCTTTTTATTTAATGGATAAATTCTAGTTGTTATAGCTGTAACTACAAAAGTAATTATAAGTGTTAACCAAAAGTATAATAGCCATTTATCCATTATCCCTAATGTATTAGCTACTATTACCATGAATGTAGCTGATACTGTAGAAAATCCTGTTGCAATAATTGAAGCTTCTTTTCCAGTATATTTCCCTTCAGTATAAACTCTATTAGTTATTAATAGTCCCAGTGAATAACTACCCACAAATGATGCTACTGCATCTATAGATGACCTTCCTGGCGTTTTCCAAATAGGTCTCATGATAATTTGCATAAATACACCTATAAATTCCATTAATCCATAATTAACTAAAAAGGCTAAAAATATGGAACCTATTGGTACTATTGTAGTTACTGGTATTACTATTTTACTATATATAAAAGGAATTAAATCTGGTTTTAACAATGCATTGGGACCTAATTCAAAAATCGCCATAAATATGAATATAATACCAACTAATTTTAATATAGAAAAAATTGATGTAGCTTTATCTTTATTCCATGTTTTATTTATAAAAGGAAGTACACCGCCTATTGTTACTATTAACCCAGCATATACTGGTCCAAAACTCGGTATAGCTTTAATATAATTTACTATATGATCTAAAGGTATAGAGCTTTTCCCCATTATAGTAACAGGTATAAAAAACATAAAAATACCAATTAAAGAATATAATATAAATTTGAAAATTTTGAAATTTTCATTTTTTCCTTTGTCTTTTTTAATTTCTACCATAAAATCACCCCTTATTAATTTATTATTCTGAATAATTAAGAAAAAGAAATATTTTCATTATATATATTATACTCTATTTTGATAAAAACACAAATAAAAATGACAATAGTACTATTGTCATTTTTTATTTGTTATTTATATTTTTAAAAACTAAATATGAATATACTGTTGTAAAAAATACTAAGACTAAAGCTCCTCCAATTGTTAACCAGATTGCAATTTCTCCTGTAATAAATCCTGAGACAATAAATAGTATTCCTAATACTACAAATACATATCTAGATGCTCTATGAGTTTTCTTCCATACTTCTTCACTTGCAAGAGTCCAAGGATTTCTTATACCAAAGAAATAATTGTGTCTTATTTGCCCCATATAATTACCTATAATTATGAATAATATTCCCACCCCAAGATTTACTAAGAGCTGTATATTTATATCATGACCTAGTGATACATATATTGAAATCCAATGAATCACTATTAAGAATATAATTACTGTAAATATAGTTATATTATAAGCTTTTTTATGCTTTTCATAGGATTCTTTTTTAGGATCGATTTTAGGCAAAAATTTCATTAATAAATAAAGAATTAATGGTAATAAAGCAGTAAAAAAAACAGCCTCTTTTCCCCAATATGAATTCACTTCGCCATCTATACCCCATTGTCTTGGAATTTCTTGTGGAAGATCATTATACACAAAAATTGTAGTAATAAATGATATTAATACTATAACAATTAAAATCCAATCTTTTTTCATCTCTAACTCTCCCCTCTAAAATCTAAAAACCATTTCATTACTTCTTGAACAACAGTAGTATTTAATGAATATATTATATTTTGACCTTCCTTTTCCCATAAAACTAATTCTGCATTTTTCAAAATATTTAAATGATGACTTATAGAAGGTTTACTTATATCAAATTTTTCCGATATTTGTCCTGCGGACATATCACTATCTTTCAAGTATTCTAGTATCTTACGTCTAGTAGGATCTGATAACGCTTTAAATACTTTGTTCAATTTATCACCTCATTCTATTAGATAGTTAGACAGTTAGATAACTATCTAACTATATTTTATATCTATACTATTTATTTGTCAATATAATAAAATATAGAAGCTATATACTTATATAGCTTCTATATTTTAATTAATATCTACAACCAAAACTTGGATAGCAGAATAATACTACTAATAGTAAAAAGAAAAATAACAATTCGCTACTTACTCCTTCTTCTCCAAAACACCCTAATAATTTACCTCTAGTTTCAGACATTTAATATCATTCCTTCCTTTAATATGTTATTTGTTAATCTAATATATAATACACATCAAAGAAAAAAATGTGATAACTTTTTTATTATTTTGTAGCACGTATAAACATTTGAGTCCAATAATATCCTCCATTATTATCTTTCGCTATACCTACTCCAATCTCATCAAATGAACTACTTAAAATATTTTTTCTATGCCCTGGAGAGTTCATCCAACCATCCATAACACTTTCTGCAGTTCTTTGACCATGTGCTATATTTTCACCTGCAGCAGTATATCTTATACCAAAGTCTTCCATCATCTTAAATGGTGAGCCATAAGTAGGTGATGTATGTGAAAAATAATTTTTATCTCTCATATCTGTAGACTTATATCTTGCTACTCTTGAAAGTTCCCAGTTCTTTTTTAAAGATGGCAAACCATTCTTACTACGTTCTATATTAACTAATTTTATAACTTGATCTTCTATAGATTTAGTTTCCTTAATTGTTGGTATAGTTATTTTTTGTCCTGGATATATAAGACTAGGATTTTTAATTTGTGTATTTGAATTAATTATCTCACTTAAACCGATTTCATATCTTGATGCTATTTTCCACATAGTGTCCCCGTATTTTACTGTATAAGTATTTTGTGCTGCAAATACCGGTACTGTCATTAATATTAATATTATTATAAATATACTTGAAATTTTCTTTTTCATATTCTCCCCCTTAAAATTTTTATTAGAATTTTCTCATGTAAAAATAAATATTATATAATCATTTGCCTTAAGATAATTATTATAAGGTAATTATTAGGGGTCAGGATTGTTACAATTACTATTATAGGGTATAATGAAGTAATATTCCAGCTTTTAAGCGTTGTAATTTATGGAGACCATATCAAAATTTACTATAAATATTGTTAAATTTTAGCATAATAGTTATATATAACTTTTAAATTAATGCTTTTGGACATAATAAGCTATTAGTGCATTTTATAAGTTTTTATTATTATTAAATGGGAAATAATATATAAAGGAGGAATTTAAGTGTTTCATAAAAATTTAAAAATAAAAAATAAATACAATAAATTACTTGCAGTAGTTTTAGACATCCCAAAATCAAATGTAAAAGATTATGTGATTTTTAATCATTGCTTTACCTGTTCAAAAAATTATAAAATTTATAATAATATCTCTAAAATATTGTTAGAAAATGGATATGCTACTATAAGATACGATATGATGGGACTTGGAAATAGTGAAGGTGATTTTTCTGATAGTTCATTTACTACAAATATTGAAGATTTGATCTCTGTCTATGAATATATAAAAGAAAATTATAAGGCTCCTAAATTTCTTATTGGTCATTCTTTAGGTGGATTAATATCTATCAAAGCTTCAAAAAAATTAAACTCTATTGAAGGAATAGCCACTATTGGTAGTCCTTTTAATTTTAATAATCTTATAGAAATATTTTCAAAATATAGTGATGAATTTGATAGAAAAGGATATGCTAGAATCAGTATATCAGGTAGAGATTTTAATATAAGTAATAAGTTTTTTAGGGAAATAAAAAATGAACCTATAGAAACTATGGTTCAAGACTTTAATAAATCAATTATTATATTTCATTCAGATGTTGATAGAGTTGTAAATTACAAACATGGGTTAAAGTTATTTGAAAACATTAATTCTCATAAAAATTTTATAACTCTAAAAAATGTTAATCATTTAGTAAGTGAAAGAAAGGATGCCTATTATATAGGAAATATATTAAGTAATTGGTTCCATAATATTTAAATAAAAAGAACTAAATTCAACAATTGTTGAATTTAGTTCTTTTTATTTTTTATTTCTTTCTGTATTTCTTTCAATGCTTTTTTTGAACCTCTTTTAATATCTCTTTTCAATTTTCTATCTTCATATGAAGTAAATAATGAGCTTAAATCATAATTATCTGGATACAATAATTCTCTTCTAGTTACAAGTTTTACTCTTTTAATATTTATTGATAAAAAATCATTATCTTTCATTATTTCTATGTTATTATATTTGTCTCTCTCATTATATACAATAGCATATTCACCTGTTTCAATAATTTGAATCTTGTCTCCTACATTCAATTTTAGATACTTATCTTTATTTAAATCTGTTTGTTCTATTATATTTTTTCTTCTAATTTTACTTTTTTTTATAATATCATAATTATATTTTTTATTTTCTATATATAATTTGGCTTTATCTAGTACAGATTTTTTAATACCCATTTTTCTTGATATCCATAATGCATTACTTTCTCCACCTTCTCCTATTACCATTTCATATAATGGCTCAAGTGACTCAGGATTAAATTTCATATAAGCATTCTGAAAATCAATATGCTCTTCAGCATAATTTTTAATCTCACCATAATGAGTAGTAGCTATAGTTATAGAACCCATCTTATATAATTCTTCTAATATAGCTATAGCGAGTCCTGCTCCTTCATTTGGTTCTGTTCCTGTGCCAATTTCGTCAAATAAAATTAAAGATGAATTATTTGCCTTATTCATTATGCTTGATATATTTTTCATATGAGATGAAAAAGTACTTAATGCATTTTTGATACTTTGATTATCACCTATATCTACTAAAATGTTTTCAAAAATTGATATTTCAGTGCCCTCTTTAGCTTTTATATGAAATCCTGATTGTACTGCCAATGTCAAAAGACCTATTGTTTTTAAAGATACTGTTTTTCCACCTGCATTAGGTCCTGTTATAACTAAAGATCTATAGTCTTTTCCTATATTAAAATTTAATGGTACAGGACTTTCTAGTAATGGATGTTCTCCATTTATTATATTTATATATCCATAAGAATTAATTTTTGGTTCTATTCCTCTTGTACTTCTACTATATTTTGCTTTAGCAAATATCATATCATATTGGGATATTAATTCTATATTAATATTTATAGGTTTAATTTTCTCATATATTAATCCAGTTAAAAATGCTAATATTTGATATTCTTCTAACTTTTCTTCATATCTTAAACTATTTAATTCATTATTTAATTTAGAAACTGAACTAGGTTCTATAAATACTGTTGTTCCTTTAGTGGATATATCTACAACTTCACCTTCTATATTATTTTTATAAGAAGATTTAATAGGAATTACATATTTATCATTCCTATTACTTATATAAAATTCTTGAATATACTTTTTATATTTTTGAGATGTCAAAAACTTGTTTAGTTTTTCTTGTATTTTATCATCAATATTTTCAATTTTTCTTCTTATTTTCTTTAATTCTTTACTAGCAGAAGAATCAACTCTATTATTTTTGATTGATTTATTTATTTCTTCTTCAATATCTCTAAATTCAGTTAAGGATAAAGCATATTCACTTAATGTAGGTGCATAAAAATTATAATCCAGCATGAATTTTTTAATTCTTCTACATCCTCGAAAAAAATCAGATGTCTTAATAATTTCATTAGGATCTAGTTGGCCAACTTTTTCTACCTTATCAATCAAATATTTAATATCATATATACCATCAAAGGGTATATGATTAGAATAATTTAATATACTCTTTGCCTCAGTAGTTTCTTTTTGCCTCTTTTTAATTGAGTTAATATTAGTATAAGGCTTTAAATTATCAATTAATTCCTTTCCTAAGCCACTTATACAATAGTCTTTTATCTTTTCTTTTAATCGATTATATTCTAATACTTCAAATGTATTATTATTCAATTTTATTTCCTCCTATATTTATAAGTTATCTTTAAAATAGGACAACTTAATAAATAAGGATACGTTAATTTTAGTTAAACGAACTTATTTATTAAGTTGCCTAACTACCACACTTAACAAATCATTATTTTTAAACATAAAACATTCTCCTTATCAACATATTTGTATATAATATTATCTCATGATTTATAGCTAATTATCAAGACAAATTAACTTTATTTTAATTCAACTTTATGCATTCGATAAATTGTCAATGATATTAATATAATCATATATATAATTGTAAATAATATGGAATTAATTAAAGAGTCGCTATAATCTCCAACTAATATACTTGATTGTTTAACTAAATAATATGGAGTAAATTTTACTGCCTTTTCTATAATACCTATTGTTGGAATTAGATATATAATACTTAAACTAAATATCCCAGCTAGTATACCTTTCTTAAATAAACTACTAGTGAATAATATTAAGCTTAAATTAAATAAAAAATACATTGAAAGTATAATAATACTTTTAGATACTCTTAAGATACTTATTGTTTCATCAGGAAATAGTAATTTTGAATAGTAATAATTAATACTAAATGCTATAAAAGTTATTATAATTATAGCTATACTATAAACAACATATTTTGCTAAAACTATTCCTGTAATATTCGCTTTATTTGAATAAGGTATTATAAGGGTCTTATTTTTAATTTCTTCAGATAGTAAACCCATTAATGTCAATACTAAAACTAAATTTCCAATTTGAAATAAATTCGACATATAACTTTGTATTGCGCCTACTTGATTATAATTTGTAAGCTGTGATAAATCTAAACCTGGAGCTTGACTTTCTAATATATTTGGTAATAATTTCAACATTAATGGGTCTAATAAAGCAAATATTATAAACCCTAAAGCTAATATTAAAAATTTATAGTTTCTTATTCCTTCCATTATTTCTTTTTTAAAATAAGATATAAAACTATTCATTTTCACTCACCACCTGAATAAATATATCTTCCAAATTTCTCCTTCTCAAATTAACAGATAATATAGACTCATCTATTTCTAACAATGTTTGTAGTATATATCTGCTATCAATTTCTCTATCTACAAATAGATTCATAGTATTATTTTTAAATTTAACTTCTTTAATCCAACTTTTATCTAACTTTTTTATTTTATCTGCTTCTACTTCATTTTTAAATTCTATATCATATATTGGTTGTAAATATCTCTTTTTTAATTTTTGTAACCTTTCTTCTAATATTATTTTACCCCCATGTAAAATTCCTACTGTATCACAGACTCTTTCTATGTCACTTAATATATGAGTCGATAAAAATACTGTAATATCTAACTTTTTAAGGTTTTCTATTATGTCTATTACATCTTTTCTACCCATTGGATCTAAAGCAGATGATGGTTCATCTAATAATAGAACTTTAGGATTATTATACATAGAAACAGCAATTCCTAATCGTTGTTTCATCCCTCTAGAATATCCTCCGATTTTTTTATTTATACTTTTATCAAGTTTTACTAAAGATATTAATTCCTTATTTTTAGTATTTATTTGATTTTTGTCATAACCTAAGATCTTCCCTATAAAATTAAGGTATTCTTTAGCTGTCATGTAAGGATAAAACTTAGGTTCCTCAGGTAAATAACCTATAGTCCCTTTTAACTTTTCTTTATTTTTAATCATATCTAAATCATTTATCTTTATATCTCCATCATTATAACCTATTATGCCTGCTAATATATTCATAGTAGTAGTTTTTCCAGAGCCATTATGACCTAAAAAACCATAAACTTCTCCTTTTTTAACTTTAAAATCTACACCTTTTAATACTTTATTTTCACCGTAATTTTTAATTAAGCTTCTAACATCAATTATCATAATTATTCCTTCTTCCAAATATTAAGAATACAATAGGTCCTATAGTAGAAATAAATAATACCACTAAAATCCAAACTATCTTGTTTACATTTTTCACACCATTTTTATATATAGATATAATGCAAAAAATTTTAAGACCAAATTCTAATATTATAACAGGTAACAACATTTTTATAATTTCCATTGTGCTAAATCCTTCTAACATCTTGAATCACCCTTTCAATAAATATCTATTAGATTATTAGATAAATATCTAAATATGTAATAAAAGTATAATATAATATATTATACTTTGTCAATAAATATTAAAAATAAGCATAAAAAAACCAGCAACGTCCTACTCTCCCAAGGCGTTACCACCTAAGTACCATCAGCGCTG
>NZ_QXXA01000030.1 GCF_009911265.1 Senegalia massiliensis
GAATAGTAAAAATGTAATTGATTTATCTCCTAAGATATTTAGAATAGTGTCTATAATATCTATAATAACGATTTTAACTCATATTATAATAGATATTATATATGTAGGTAATATTAAACATGATGATATTGTTCCATCAGTATTACTTATCATTTTCTGTGAATTTTGTAGAGGGAAGAGCTTAGCCGAAAAAAACAGTTAAGATTCAATATTTCTTTAATAAATCTCATTTGTAGAATAATATCATTAAAATTATAAATATGGTATTAATTAAAAAGAAAAGAGGTATAAAGTGGATTTATGGAACAAGCAATGATAATTAGCAATTTAATTATAATCGTAGTCAGCATAATAGCAATAATTTTGCCGAGATATATACCAGAACACCTAATTCTACCAGACAAAAACAGATATATTATTAAAGAACCTAATTTATTTAGAAGGACCAAAGAAAAACAACTTTCAGTTTTGGGATTGTATTTTTTTCTAGTTGGATTTTTAAGTTTTTTAAACATTAAAACTTCCTTCATAAAATCAGATAATTTGATAACAATACTAAATATTTTATTCTACTTTTTAATACCATTTTTTATTATAACTAAAACAGAACAAAAATTAAAAACGATGTATTTATTGAGAGATTAGATTAACGTAAGTTGATTTGAAGTATATTAAATCGATACTACTTTTTTATTGATAGATACAGTGAGAGTAAAGATAAAAAGGATGATACAAGTATAATGAATTGAAATTCATTTAATTTTACAATTGCTATCTATGATACAGATAGTAAAACACTGTATTACTGTGAGTTAGATACATAAATAAATTAAGGTTACTTTAAATCTCTAGCCTTATTTTTTATTATATGGTAAAATATAGATGACTAAATGGAAAATAGTATATTATAAAAAGAAAAAGGGGGATGTATTTATGGAGATGCTATGTTCATTAAAATCTTATTATCAAGAAAATAAGTTAAGTCGTATTTTAGTTAATGTATTTTTCTTTATTATTATTCTAATTTATTTATTCCCATTTTGGGGATTTAAGGTATTTGGATTTAATACAGAAGAGGTTATTTTTGATTATCTTTTTAAAATATTTCAATTTGACTTTGTAGTAACAGGAGCACTTACTGTAATATTTATAATGATGTATTCTTATTTAATGTCTAATAGTATCATTATAAAAGCTATATATACTATAATTTTTGTTTTAAATTTATGGTATTCTATTATGGGAATAGGAATGTTTTCAAATCCATTTTCATATAAAGATTTTTTAGCATTATTACCTCAGATTATCTTATTAATTATTTTTGGATTAATATTTCATTTTATTGCATAAATGAAACTATAAATACTATACATAAGATATTCTTGTAAAACAATTTATTAAAATATATATTAGAATAAATTATTTTAAGGCTAGAGATTTCTCTCTAACCTTAAAATTTGTTATGTAGTAAAACGTAGAATAGTGATATATTACTTGGTATGTAATGGAGATTTATATTATTTATAATACAGTAAAAGTTCTATAGATTTGAAAGAAGATTGTGGTAAGATAAGAATAAAGCTACAAATAAAATCAAAAGGAGAATACAAATGAAAAATAAAAAATGTGCACTTTTTATAGTTATAACATTGTCAATAATGACATTAGTAGCATGTAGAGGAGATAATGAAGAAAATAAAAACTCTACAAGTGACATAAATCAAAATCAGCAAGTTGAAGACAATATAAAAAATACAGTAACAAAAGTAAAAGGAAGAAGAAAAGAATTTATAGAAAGATTAGATAATATTCAGGAAGAACTGAATGCCTTACCAGAAAAGAAGGATTCAGACAAAGGTTCAACAAATGCTATGAAAAGTTATTATGGGAAAGCATATGAAATGTACGATGAAGAATTAAATGATATATATGCTTTATTAAAACAAGAATTATCACCAGAGGTAATGGAAAACTTAAAAGCTGAGCAACTTAAGTGGATTAAAGAAAAAGAAGAAAAAGCAAATAAAGAAATGAAAAAATATGAAGGTGGCACATTTGAACTTGTTTCGAATTATGTATCTTTGTATGAATCAACTAAAGAAAGATGTTATGAATTAGTAAATCAGTATATGACAGATTAAGAAACAGAAATAAATATATTAACTTTATAATTTTATATTTAATATTTTAAGGATAAGGAGAAATCTCTAGCCTTATTTTTTATGTTTAAAACAACTTTACTTCACTAATTTTGTTTTCTTTTCATACCACACGAGTTTGGTTCTACATATTCAAACCCAAATTGGTAATAGAATTTATCAGCAGGTTTATTAGCAATCAAGCATACATATGCATACTGATCAGTGTTCTGTTCTAAATAAGAGTCAATCTCTTTCATGATCATTTTTCCTAGACCTTTACACTGGTAATCTGGATCAACCATAATATCAGTAACGACATAAGTTATGCCTTGATCACCGACAATTCTTCCAAATCCAATCAACTTATTCTTCTCCCATAAAGAAATAATAAATAGTGAACTTTTTAAAGCAATCTCAGTTTTTGATAAATTTTTTGTTCCAATACCTGTTTTTAGTCTCAAAGAAATATATTCCATCGCTGAGGGGGCTTTATATCTTATATCCATATCTATTTCAACCTCCGTTTTTTAAAAATTATCTTCACTTAGTTTCACATTTTTTACTAACATGTAATATTTACATGTTAGTTTAGTCTTTTTAATAATGTTTTGATATTACAGATAACGTTCCTGCAATTCCCGATGTACCTCACTTATCTATAGCATTACTATTTTAACATTATTCATAGAATATAAAAGGTGGATTATTAAAATATTTTTCTTATGCTCTAAAAAGTTTCTACATTATATAAAGGAATTTGCAACTTAATGTAGAATAATATATTTATGAATTTTTTTACAAAATGTTACATAAGTTATTTAATATATTTTTATTTGTTTTAATTTTACCACTTTCATAATCTGTTAAAGTAGATTGATGAATTCCTAAAAGAGAAGCAAGCTCTCTTTGTGTATAACCTTTTTCAAGTCTAAATTTTTAAATTTTATTATAGTTACAATTATTTAAGTTTAATAAGTAATTATTTGTAGTACATAATATAGTAGAGATTTTATTTATAGTTTTAATAGAAGGATTTTTTATGCTTTAATTTTCAATATTATATATAGTTTCTGGCGAAAGGTTAGCTACAGCTGCAACTTCTTTCTGAAGCATACCTTTTATAAGCCTAGTTTTCCTTATACGTTCCCCTAATGTATTTTCAGAAAGGTCAGAATAGTTGTTTATATACCATTCTATATTTAGTATTTTGTGTTTTGCTAATAAACGCTTGTCCTTGCGTAAGCAAAAAGCTTGTTAATCCTCATTCTGAATGTCAAAATATAGCTTCATATTAATTGTTCATAATTAAATTTATCATTATAGTGATTTTCATAATAAGCATAATTAATAAATAAATAGATAATAATGAAATACTCAATACAATAAATGCTATAAAAAATTTTTTCATTGCAATACCCCCTTTTAGTCGATACTTGTCGAATAAATAAAAAACATAAGAAAAGTTACCTATAGACAAGTGATTATATTTATTTAATTACTAAGTTCAACATTTATTTACAGTTTATAAAATGTAACTACCAAACAAATAGTATATATGGTAAAATAAGTATAGATTTAAAAAATAGAAAATATATCCATAAGGATAGATCAATTGTAAGGGGAGTTAGAATTATATTAAACTCATGAGAACCTTTACAATGAAGAAGAGAATAAATAATACAATATAGAAGTATGATATTAATATTTTAAAATAGAGGAGATAATTAAATGCCGATTATTATTAAACGAAATACTGGATGGCTAGGTGTCGCTTCAAAAATTCAAATAAAATTGAATGGACAAAGAATAGGAAGTGTTATGGAGAAAAAACATATAGAAGTTGAAATTCCTAAAGGTAAAGCTAACTTGGAAGTTACGCGATTTGGTTCTAATAGCAATAAAATAGCAGTTAAAGATGGAGATGTAATAGAAATAACATCAACAATTTTTTATCGGACAATTATTCCCTTAATCATACCTATATCATTTCTAATAAGCTTAATTCCGAATTTAACATACAAGCTGATTATATTTGCTATATTTTTTGCATTAATTGTTATTTCTCAATTCTTTTTTAAGATATTTAATTTAAAAGTTGTGACAAATAAAACTAGTCAACACCCATAAATCTTAAGAGACATATTCTTTATAAGCTACGTAGTATTATAACGTGAAATTGAGTTTACTTAATATTAAATATAACAAACTTATTTGAGTCATGGTTTGTAAGTATCATATATGGTAAATTATAGATATTTAATTAAAGTAAATTTAATACTTTATATAGAAGTTTATGATGACGTGGTAGTTAGAAAATACGACATATGAAAGACGAAAACTACTCAATGGATAGTAGTTTGAATTTGAAAGGAGAATATATGACAGACCAAATTAATGATAACAATAAAAACACACTGTTAATTTTGAACTTGGACAAATTGAATACAACTGACTTAGGGGTAGAACGAATTAAAAGAAATCTATGCTTAGATGTAGACGATGTTGTTAATTGGTGTAGACAAAGAATTCAAGAGTCGAATAGTAGCGTAGTTAGGAAAGGTAAAAATTGGTATATTCGAATAGCTGATTGTGAGATAACAGTTAATGCTTCTAGTTATACGATAATTACTGCTCATAAGTTAAAAAATAGATAAATTCCAGTTTGTTGTAGCCTTAAAAAACATGGTTTATTACGCAAATTTTATAAACTACGCATTATGCTGTAATCTAAGTTTTACTTAATAGCAATTATGATAAACTGACAAGTTTATAGTGACATAGTTGTAGAATTATAGTGAAGGGATAATTTTTCATATAAATTTGGAGGGAGAAAATGAATAGATTGAAATTAGTTTTACCGACACCAGAGTATAAAGAGAAACTTATGGATTATAAAAGAGAATTTATTAAAAATGGGGATAGCATGGATGGCACTGCAGGGTTAAGAAATGCTGAAACTTTTGAAGAATGGTATAGTGTATTTCGTGATAACTTAAAAGAAGAAACTGTGAGGGATGGTTTAGTTCCATCAACTACATATATGGCTATTTCTACTAATGATGATTATTTAATTGGTATGATTGATATTAGGCATCGTTTAAATGATTTTTTATTAAATTTTGGTGGGCATATAGGATATAGTGTTAGAAGATCAGAAAGACAGCAAGGTTATGCAACTGAGATGTTAAAATTAGCCTTGATAAAATGTTTGGAGTTAGATATCAAAAAAGTTTTAATAGCCTGTGATAAAGATAATATTGCATCAGCAAAGACTATTATAAATAATGGTGGTATATTAGAAAATGAGATGCCAGAAGGAAATAGTATTACACAAAGATACTGGATAACTTTAGATTAAAATCAAGAATACAATTTGTGATAGATCATTGCGTAATATTTATAAACTACGTCATAGTTACTTGATATTCAATTTTACCTAATCTTCATTGTGACAAATTGACATATTTTTTATAAAAGAAAGGAGAATTATATGGAAGCACCAGAAATAGTTATAAAACCAGATTTACCCATGTTATTACTTCAAATATTTAATACTTCAATATTAATACTATTATTAGCTCTAGGAGTCTTTGGAATTTATCTAGTAATGAAATATATTAAAAAACCTCATAGTTAGGTGGAAAAATGGAGTTTTACTTAATATTAAATATAACAAACTTATTTGAGTCATGGTTAATAAGTGTCATATATAGTAAAGTATAAATATTTAGTGAAATATAAAATTACTTGGACATTCAAGAACTCTATATATGGAAAAATAATTATAATGAACTTTATTATATAAAAAATTCTAACTAGAAAAATAATAAATAATTGTTTATGAAAGAAGGTTAAATAGTGAAAGCTCAAAAAATTAATATCATGCTAATATTATTAGGAGTGATTATTATATTTTTAGAATTTAATCATTTTATGTTTGATGGTATCTTGGGATGGTTACTAACATCTTTAGGAGCGATATTAATAATTGTAGGAGTGTTTTATAAATCAAATAATCCTATAGGATTATTATTGAAAATGATTTTCGGATTATTATAGAGGGTATACGTGGATATAAATTCAGTAAAAATAATAATTTTCATTCAATTCATTATCTGGGGTTTTATAGGTGTTACATTTTAATGTCATGACATAGCAGTAGAAAATTGTGAAATAAAGATTATTGATATAAATGGAGGAAACTAAATGAGAAAATCAGAAAATTCACAAAAGGCATCATCATTGATTTGGAGTTTGCTTATATTATGTACAGGGTGTATAGGTTATGTAATATGGAAAGAATGGTTATTTTTGATAGGTGGGCTGATAGGATTCACTTCAATATTTCTATTAAAAAAGTAAGTTTAATTCAAGTGTTCCAGAAGAGCTAGAATCTACTTTAATTGATTAATAAAATGAGAGGAGGATATTCTAGATGGGATATGTTTTATTTACATTTATTATTATGTTTGGATTTTATATCATACTTCATTTCCATATAAAATCAAAGAAAGAAAAAATGGAGAGAGAAGGATTGTTTCCAAAAAATATTCCTTTTATCAATACATTTTTTAGATATTCATTTTTGCCAACATTTCTTTTAATGATTTTTCTTAAATTAGAGTTTAAAGGATTTTTAATTTTATATGGGTATTTTATAATGATGCTCTATATTGGTAATTATGCATACAAAGAAACGAAAATTAATGAAAAGAATAAAGTACTAAAGGAATAATTAGGGAGATACATATTTCATAATATTTATAAACTATAAAATAATATTACTTAAAAATAAATTTGTTCAAATATTATATATTGATTTATATCAAAACAAAAATTAGGTGGTTAGGAAATGAAAAATTTATCAACTGTATTATTAACAATTGGAATATTACTATATTATTTTGAATTACGGTCAACGTCATATGATTTTATAGCCATTATCATTATAATAATAGGGTTAATCCTATTATTTTCAAAAATCAAGAAAAAGGGGGAATAAAATTGTTTAAAGCTAAAAGAATACCAAAACTAACAGTTATACTAGGATTACTATTAGTAATTATAGCCTATATAATTCCATATGATAGTTTAGAAAGTATAGTAGGACAAGGTCCTAGACCTATGGGAATTGTAAGTATAACTATAAATCCTATTTTAGGATTAATAGGAAGTGGTTTTAGTATATATAAGAAACAATGGTTTTTTCTATTGTTAAATATTATTTTAATATTTACTTTTTTCATACTTATAGCAATGTTTGGTTTTGTATAAAGTTAAAGTATTAGGTTATTGATTTGTATAATTTAAATATTTCAATGATATAATGTTGAGTTTCACATAAGTACTATTAAGTAAAAGTTAAATATAATAAATACAGATATAATAAAAATAAAATATAGTAAATTTAGAGGAGAATCAATATTGAAAAAGTTTTTAAATACAATTTTTAAAACTATTATTTTCTTTGTAGTATGGGCTGTATTAATTGGAGTTATTCCTGATATAAAAATAGATAATAATGTATACTGGAGATTATGGGCAGAATTTATACCATTTCTTTTGACAATTTTATTCTCTTTTACTTTTGTTTTTTTAGTAGAAAAAAGTAGAGTTGAAATTCCAATAACTTCAAAATTCTTTAAAAATATTTTGATCGGTACTGTAATAGGGGTTTTATGGTTAGGAATTGTTGTTGCTATTCTTTTATTTACAAAAACTATGGTTATAAAAAGTCAAAATAATATTAATTATTTTTGGATTTGGATTTTATCAGTATTATTAAATGTAATAATGCAAGAGATGATAATGAGAGGATATTTATATCAACTATGGAAACAAAAATATAATATAATTATAGCAACATTTATAACCACAGCTCTATTTACAGCTATGCACGGTGGAGCTTTTGAGGCTGGTATTGTGGCGGTACTTAATGTTATCACAATGAGTATCTTTATAACATTATTATTAGAATATACAGGTACAATAATAGCACCAATAATCGCTCATTTTATTTGGAATACATTTGGAGCAATTATATTGGGTGGTGTTTCTTTGGCAAGTGATTACCCCAATCTTTTAAATACTAAATTTCAAGGGAATTCATTATTAACTGGAGGTATTTATAAGATTGAAGGTAGTATTGTAGTTTTAATTATAAATTCAATCTTAATTATATCGTTGTTTATATTAGATAAAAGAAAAAAACATAAATTAACATTTTAATGAGGTTTACTTTTATGTAAGACCTTAGATATTAAAAATAAAGAAACTGATAATAAATAAAAATAAAAACGTTAAAAGAAACAAAAAAGATAATAAATTAATCTTTTTAATAAATTTCATATAATATCTCCATTAATTTATTTTTTAACAATATCAACATTTGTCATATTGCTAAATAATGCAATATTTTAAAATTTAGATTAATAAATAGTTAATTATTTCGTGTAAATCTTAAAAAGGAGTTTAATTTATTATGAATTTAAAAACTAAAAACAAAGAAAGTCTTTATGCATTACTATATAAGATAATTTTGATTGCTATAATTGCTTTATACAACAGTAACAATCCTAAAGCTATTATGTTTACTAAACTTACTGTTCCTTTACATAACATTTATCTATCAATTATTTCTTTAAATAATAATAACTCTTTTAAATCAAAAATATTTGATTTAGTATTAATACCATTATCTAGTACAATAGTTATTTCTTTAATATTAGAATTCTATTAATACTATTTTATTATTATACAAACAAATATTCCATTTGGATTTAAGTGTAATAACATAAATTTTAAAGTTTATATTATTCAATTTCACATAATTATAAAATGAGTAAAACTCATTATAATAAATTCTTTGAGGAGGAATAATTTATGAATAATGTTGTAAAAAGAAAAATTTTAGCATTTATCATTGTGGTGTTTTTTACTATAGTT
>NZ_QXXA01000031.1 GCF_009911265.1 Senegalia massiliensis
CTACTCTTTAAAAATTTTATGTTTCTTAAAAATAATAATATGAACATAATAGTAAAAATATAAAATAAAATATATGCTAAAGCACCTTCTGTAAAAAATGGCTTATACATAACTTTTAATCCTCCTTATATTATCATTAGAATAAGGAAATTTAGTATCAAGAACTTTTAATAATATTTACTCTATCAAAAAACGATCAAATTTTTTGTGAAAATTTGTCGAATATACTGCATTTTTTTTAATAGCTATTAATATTTAGAAACACATAGAATTACATACATTTAATAATTAATTTAAAGGTATTTATTCTTTATTATAGAAGTTTATAGTGATATAGTAGTCAAGAAATATGAAATTTAAGGAGGAAAATAATATGAATAATAAAAATAGAATTGACTTAGCTCCTAAGGTATTTAGAATAGTGTCTATAATATCTATAATAACGATTGTACTTCATATTATAATAGATATTATATATGTAGGTAAGATTAAACATGATGATATTGTTCCATCAGTATTACTTATAATTTTTTGTGAATTTTGTAGAGGGAAGAGCATAGCTGAAAAGAACAGTTAAGATTCAATATTTCTTTAATAAGTCTCATCTATAGAAAACTACAAAAAAGGAGGACTATATGAATTTATTAATGGAATTTATTTTTGAAGTAATATTAGAAGGGGCAACAGAAGGAGTCAAATCTAAAAAAGTTCCAAAATTAGTAAGAATTATTTTGTTTGCTATTATTGTAGCACTTTTTTTTAGTATTATAGTGTTAATGATTTATTTAAGTTTGATTATTGATAGTGGTCCAATGATTAAAGTTATATTTTTAGGAGTAGCTTTAATCATTGGTGTTTTTCTTATCAATTTGATAAAAGAAATGATAAAAAAAGATAAAAATAATTAGAATTTAAGTCTTATTCTTTAGATATTAATAATCAAGAAGTTTTTAATTTATATAATATATATAAAATTATGTTATTAAAATACATAGAAGAATAAATTATTATAAGGCTAGGAAGAAATCTCTAGCCTTATTTTTTATGTAATATTATATGACAAAGCAGTACAGTTCAAAGTGTCCTACAGGTTTTTTATAGAATATTGTGAACTGTACTTTATCTACCTCTTACTCATTATCTAACAAAATGTCTAACATTTTACTTGTATTATTCATAAATCTTTTCGTAACTTGGTAGTGTTCAGTATCCTCATATTGTACTTCCTTAAATCCATCATCAAAACTATAAATTTTTGAATTTGGATAAGACATAATTATTGGTGAATGGGTAGCTATTATGAATTGTGAATCTTTATTAACAAGTTCATGTATTCTACTGATTAGAGCCATTTGTCTTGTTGGCGATAAAGCAGCCTCAGGTTCATCAAAAATATATACTCCATTTCCACCTAATCTATTTAATAATACAGCCATAAAAGATTCTCCATGTGATTGATTATGTAAAGATATACCCCCATAAGAATCGATAATTCTTGATCCTATACCACTTTGGTCTAACTCTTGAATATTAGAAGCGACATTGTAAAAACTTTCTGCTCTTAAGAAAAATCCATCTTTAGCTTTTATTGCACCTTTAACTAATTTTATATACTCATATAAGTTTGAGTGTGTTTGTGCTGTTGAAAAATTAAAATTTTTTGTACCACCTTCAGGATTGAATCCATATGCAACTGCAATTGCTTCTAATAAAGTTGACTTTCCACTACCATTTTCTCCAATTAAGAAAGTGACATTTGGATGTAATTCAATGTTATCTAAACATCGTACAGATTTAAGTGAAAATGGATAAATATCAAAACTTTCGACATCATCTCTTTTTAGTATAATTTTTCTTATGTACTGTTGAAAAGTATCTTTAATCATTGTAATACCTCCTTAGAAGTATATTGAAACTGTTTTACTTTATCTATTAGATATTTCAAATTTTTCTCCTCCATAAATTTGATCATTGTTAGTAAATAATATATTGGCAAATTTTGGCTTGTTAATATATTATTTTAAAAATGATTTTATATACATATTATCATATTGTAGAATTAAGTTATGATTATTTCATAGATTTATTATAGATTTTAATTTATTTTTCATATAACAATACTTACTCTATTAAAAATGCATTAAATATTTTGTGAAAGATTGTCGAACAAATATTAATATTTGGAAACACATAGAATTACATACATTTAATAATTAATTTAAAGGTATTTATTATTTATTATAGAATTCTATAGTGATGTAGTAGTCAAGAAATGTGAAATTTAAGGGGGCAATTAGTATGAATAGTAAAAATGTAATTGATTTATCTCCTAAGATATTTAGAATAGTGTCTGTAATATCTATAATAACGATTATAATTCATGTTATGACAGATATTATATACGTAGGTAGCATTGATCACAAGGCTATTGTTCTACCACTATTACTTTTTATTTTTAGTGAAAATTCTAGGGAAAATAGTATCGATAAAAGAAATAGTTAAAATAAGTTATTTTTTTGAATTACGCTAAAATAAATATGATTATATATCTATTGTAATTATAGTTTTATGATTAATTTTGTAGCTTTTAAGTCATTTTCAAGAATCAAAAAATATAGATAATTGTCAATATCATATATATAGGATTATTGTAAGTTTAGGTAGAAATATCTAGCTTTATTTTTTATATTTAAAATATTTGTTTTAGACTATTTTTTATATAAGTTAAAATTTTAATATATAGATTTAGTAAGAATATTATAGCTTTGACAAGTTTACTTGTCAAAGCTATAATAAATAAAGAGACAAATTTAAGGAGGAAATTTAAATGGATAAAGATAAAATTTTAGAAAAAGCTAGAAAAGAAAATTTGTTTAATGATGAAGCTAAGAATAACAAAAGAAAAAAGGGAGATGAGTGGGGATTTATAGCCGCATCTTCGGTATTAATTTTATTTGGATTTATTTTTTATTTCAAGGATAAAAGTGTTAGTCATATAGTTTCAATACATGGAGCATATGTAGGATTCAAAGGATTAGGAGAATATTTTGCAAATAAAGAAAAATCTGACTTAGTATATGCAGTTGGGGGATTATTATTATTTATTGGATCTTTTATTCTTGCGGTGGCTGATATATGGAAACTCTAATTTTTAAAAATAGACTTAAGGAAGTAAGAAAACAAGAAAATTTATCACAACAAGAACTTGCTAATATGGTTGGTGTATCAAGAAATACTATAAGTTCAATTGAAAGGGGAAAGTTTAATCCCACAGCAAAATTAGCTTTAATTCTATGTATTGCTTTAAACAGAAAGTTTGAAGATTTATTTTATCTAGAATAAATTTATTACAATCTTTATTCTATAATTAACTCAAATAATTTATATTAAGAGAAAGGCCAAGAGAAATAATTCTGGTCCTTTTCTAAATTTAAAGAGGAATTTTATAATTCACGTAGAATATAAACTTGTTTCAGTTCATTCATTCTCATAAGAAATAAAAATACTAATTCTTATTTTTAACTCGTTTCTTTGTTCTATCACTAACAAAAATTACTGCTCCTAAAAGACCATACATAAATGCGTAACTCCTTGATAAATCTTTAAATGCATCAGGATGTAATTCTATAAATATTCCATTAATCCAAAGATAAATCAAAAGAAGAGCCCATGTTATAACAAAAGTTATAGCATATATTATTAATTTGGGTTTTATAGTTTTTCTTAAAATATCAAAGATAAATAATCCGCTTATAAGTATTGAATGTAATATAAATCTAGATAGTAAATGTACATATGGGCCTATACCTGTTTTAGCTGGCCATAAACCTAATAATATTGGTATAGTATCTAGTAAAGTAAAAATAGTAAATAGAATGCATACCGTTATTAGCTTATTACTTAAAATTTTTGAATACAACTTTTCAACTTTTCCTTTAAATTTATTAGTTTTCATTAAGTTTATCCCCCTTAATTTTAATTAGTTTAACAATAAATGATTTCCATTATTATTTACTTTATATCTTACTATATTATAGAGCTTAAGTCATACTTATTTTAACATATATAATAAAGGTTGTTATTACATCATTTTAAGGCTAAGGAAAATCTCTAGCCTTATTTTTTGTTATGTAGTAAAATATAGATAATTATATAAAAAGAAGCAGAAAAGATTATTATAATAATGGATCAAAGGAGGATAATTATGCTACAAACAGGTATTATGATAACAGAAAATGATGTAGTTGATATCGTTATTTTAAAACTAAAAAAGTTAGACTTTGAATTAATAAGTAGTTGTTATACTGATGTTAAAGGTGTAGATATAATTACCAAAAAGGATAATTATAAAATTTTAATATAAGCAAAAGGTGGTACAAGTTATATACAAAGTAGAAATCAAGCAAGGACCCAGATATCTGTAGCAATATTTAAAACTTTGCAATTAAAAGAAGAACACAAAAATACACTACTAGGAATAGCACTACCTTATGAGAAGAATCATTATGAATTTATAGAGAGTATAAAGACTTCATTGTGAAACAGAGGGTTTTAGCATTTATGATGATACTCTATTTTTTTATTAATATAGCTTTTAAATTAGCTGAAAATTTACGTGTAACTAACAAGTAACATACAAATTTTATAGTTTTGCTATTAATTCTTTTAATTTTTTAATATCTAAGTGTGTGTAAATATTGGCTGTAGTAGAGTAATCTGCATGACCCATTATTTTCTGTATAGAGAGCATATCTACATCTGTCCTAGCCATAAAAACTATCACTAGTTATATCAATAGAGATAAATGATAATAAAAAACATTAGAATGTTGTTTTATTTAAGGCATTGTATTAAGTGTTTTTTTAATATAAGCATATAGAAATCGAAAATGATTGTAAGATACTGTCGAACATTGCGATAAAAACATGAAGGATTCCATATTTTTATACAGAATATTATAAATTATAGAAAATAGAAAGGGGAATCATTATGGATAATCAATATGAAGTTCAAGAAGTACAAGAAATAAAGGGAAAAAGTAAAAAATCAGAAAGTAAATCTTATTTTGATGGAGGTTTATTGCAATTAATTGGATGGACCATATTAGGGTGGTTAATTACATTAGTTACTTTAGGAATTTGTTATCCGTGGGCTTTATGTATGAGGTATGGGTGGAGAATTAATCATACAGTAGTAGATGGAAGAAGGTTAAAATTTACAGGTTCAGCTGTAGGATTATTTGGTAACTGGATTAAATGGTGGTTATTAACTATTATTACAATTGGCATTTATGGATTTTGGTTAGGAATAGCACTAGAAAAATGGAAAGTAAAAAATACAAGATTTGCAAACTAAGACACTTATATGTGTCTTTTTTATATAAAAATAAATGAATAAAATTGCTAAGTATTCCCTAACATATTATAATAATACATAATCTGAAATACAAGAAATAGATAAATCTGTAGTAAGTAGAGCTATTGTTGGAGGGCTTCTTGGACCAGTTGGGCAGTAGTTGGTGGATTGAGCGCTTAGGTGGGTGTCTTTTCATATCCAAAACAAAAGCATATACCAATTAACATAATATACAGATTTTATTCTACAATATAATACTATGCTTTAAAAGGTTGTTTGGAAAATATCACTTATTTGCTAATGTTTATTTTTAAAACAGTTTTATATACGTTTTACCATATATAACGATTGTTAATGTAAGATTGTGTATTATATAAAAGGTGAAAATTAGTCTTATTTTAATAGAATATCTGTTTAATATTTATGTTTGATATCATAAAATTTATAATATCAAATAAGATCATAAGTCCTAAAATTTGAATAAAGAAGCCTATAGATCAAAAGGTAAAAATAAAAAATAACAATTAATTATCTAGAATTTATGAGATACTTTATTGATAAATTATAAAAGTAATAAGATGAAATTTATTCTAAATTTAATCTTATGAATAGTAGTTGTAGTTGACAGATAAAGATTTATTATTTAAAGGAGGAAATATATGTATATGATATGTTCATTAAAATCTTATTATAAAGATAATAAATTAAGTAGTACTTTAGTTAACTTATTTTTTCTTGTTGTTGTTTTAATTTATTTAATCCCTTTTTATATAAATGATATTATTTTTGATTACATTTATAATATATTTCAATTAGATTATGGTATAACAGAATCTTTTATATTAATATTTATGATGATGTATGGTTTAATAATGTTTGATAATAGAGTTATTAAAGGCATCTATGTTACAATACTTTTCTTTAATTTATCATTTACATATTTTGCAACAATAATGGGTTCATACCAATATTCATACAAAGTTTTTTTGCCGATATTGCTTCAGATTATTTTATTATCTATATTGGGATTAGTTTATTATAAGTCAAAAAAATATGAATGTATAAGAAAATATAAGACTAATACTTTAGTTGTATTTATATCAATAATAATCCCTTTGTTTTTATTAAGTTTTTTTGGAAAATTAATATCTTCTTTCATTATATAAATTATCAAATTATATTTATTCTCACCACTATTTATTTTTCACATAAGTATGAGGTTGAAACCTCATAAAATTTTATATAGCTTATTATCCCTAATTATTTCTAGAGTTCATATTCACAATGTATCATATATAAAAACAAATTAACCAGGACTATTTGCCCTGGTTTGTTTATGTCAATTGATTTTATTTTTTATTTTATGATATAGATATAAAACTTCATCTAATTCTTGACTTATATTTATTACTTCTGTTGTAATTATAAAATCATTTTTATGTAGTAGTTTATGCATTTGTTTTTTTAATGCTGTTATCTTATCTTCAACATCTTCTACTTTTCCCATGCCACCACACTCTCATAATTTTTTTATATTTTCCTTACTTTCCCTATTATATTATAAAATTACTTAATTAACAATAGAAATATAATAAATGAAATTATAATATTTAATAAAATGAATTAATATTCCAAAAAATTTATTTTTATGTAGAGGAATTAACAATTTTATGTAGAATATATATTTAAAAGGGGGAATTGAATGTGAGATATAATGAAAATGACCTTGAAGAAATAACGAGAATGTTTATTAAACTAGCAGATAAATTATTAGCAGATAAAAGAATTGATAAAAATACTTATATAGAAATTACAAAGAGAAAGAAAGGGTTTTTAAAGTTTGTGGAAAAAGACAGAATATATAATAGATATTTCTAAAAACTATAAAATGATATTATTATGTTAATATGAATAAGGCTAAGATTAATTTTTTAGTCTTGTTTTTTATATAAAATCATATGGTAAAATATAGTATAGTTATATATCAATTAATGTTCAATAGTAGATAGCTGTACAATAATAAAATATATCTAAATAAATATGAATAAGATATGATATTTATCAAGAATAAAGAGAAGCATTTAGTATAAGGATTTTTACTATGTAGATTATATTTAAGAGGATATATCTTATAAATTTACTTATTTAATTATAAAACAATTTAAATTTATAGTGGTAAAATGCTAAAAAGAACTATAACTGATAACACATTAGAAAATTATTTGAAATAATAGGGGATTGGATTATTTTTTAATTTATTAGCTATTTAAAAAGTATACATAAATATAAAATTAGTACCATATGGTACTAATTTTATATTTATGTAATTAAAATAATGTGTTTTTAATAAAATTAAATATTTCTTCATAGTTTTTAGAAGCTATTATTGCAGATATAAAAAAGGATGAAAGTAATATAATTAGAGTTATAACAATAAAAATAGTATTTTTAGTTATTTCCTCCTTTTTGTTAGAGGAATCTTTTACAGTATTATCTATATCTTTTTTTATATTATTATTATCTTCATTTAAATTTTTTATATTTTCTGTTTCTGTCATTATATCACTTCCTTGTAAATTTATATTCTATTATTTATGATTACTTAATTAATATATACATACCCTTTCATAATTAGATAAATCTCTGTTTTATTTTTCCATATATGTAATAGTAGCCATATACATAGTATCCGTATTGCTATATTCTATATCCACTATTTCTAGTATGTTTAATTTGTTAAAATTTATCCATTCATTAACTTTTGTTTTTAAAAGAATTATATCATCTGTATCTTGAATAATTGTTATATGTTTCAAGTAATCACCCCCTAATATAATATATTTTTAGAATAGTTAATTATACTAAATATTAAATGTTTATTTTATTAAAAGGATTTTATAATTCTTATATATAGAATAAGTATTAAATATAACTGTTTGTTATTTTAAGGGTAAAATATTTAATAAAATAATTTGATTCATGAATTTCAAAAAGAATATTGACAACCTTAAAATATTTTGATATAGTACTAAGAGTCGTCAGGAAAGCTTGTCTTTCTAAGTGAAAAAGAATTTAAAAGAAAATAAAAAAAGTTCTTGACAAGCTACTTAAAACCTGATATAGTATTAAGAGTCGCTAGC
>NZ_QXXA01000032.1 GCF_009911265.1 Senegalia massiliensis
TAAGGAGATTTGATATGGAAATATGGATTATTGCATTATTATTAATTATAATAGGAATATTAGTAGCTTCTCCTGATTCTTCAGAGCTTAAGATAAATCATATGAATAAAAAATTAAATAGAATAATGGATCATCTAGGAATAGAAGAGATAAATATAGATGAAGAATTAAAAGAACTCATAGCAGATGATAAAAAAATACCAGCTATAAAAAGACTTAGAGAAGAAACAGGAATGGGTCTTAAAGAAGCTAAAGAATATGTTGATAATTTAGAAAGGAATAATTAAATATGAATACTAAAAGTAAAAATGGTATAAATATTATTTGTTTTGCAGGTGTTTTTGTCATTATGTCTGGACTGATAAGTTCAAGTGAAGATTTATTGAGCAGGGTTGTTCCTGCTATATTACTTGTTTGGTCTGCGAATAACATAGGTTTAATTATAAAAAGAAATTATTTAAATAAAAATTAATAACTTTATTGAATTTATCACAAGTACAATTAAGTAAAAGTTAAATATAATAAATTCTTTTAGGAGGAATAATTTATGAATAATGTTGTAAAAAGAAAAATTTTAGCATTTATCATTGTGGTGTTTTTTACTATAGTTTTGGAAAATATATACGATTATTTTTTTGAAAGTAATTTAATTATATCTGCACTAATTTTTATGATGATTGCTTCTATTACTTATGGATTGATTATTTATAAGAAATTATAAATAGTATTTTCTATTCTTCAATACAAATATTTGAATTTACTTAATATTCATTGAGTAAAGCTTAGTATGGATTATAATATTGTTTTCTTATGCTCTTCCCATATGTGATATCCCCTCTGGTATATAAATGTCAAACTGTCAACATTACTTCAGTTGGTAATTTTGACCATCAAAATTACATTTATTTGGTCAGCTCATAATCTTTATTTTTGTGATAAATATGATACAATTATAATGAGTATAAAGTTATTAAAGGAGTGATTAATATGGATAATGAGGGTTGCATTAAATGTGGTAGTAAAAATGCTGCAACTAAAGAAATATCAACTACTGGATCTGGTCTTTCAAAAATCTTTGACGTACAAAACAATAAGTTTTTAGTAGTATATTGTAAAGAATGTGGATATTCAGAGCTATATAATAGAGAAACTTCTACTGCTTCAAATTTGTTAGACCTGTTTTTTGGAGGATAAATTGGCCGGTAATTTATAAATATAAAGAAGGTTGATAAAATAAATGTATACTTTTTAGGTGTTTGGTTTCCTTTATATTTTATAGGAATTATATTTGCGATAGCTATATTAATTGTTTCTTTTAAGGTTTCAAGAACATTCATATACTTAATATCTCTTATACGGATGATTTTTTTAGATTCTGTATATTCTGATAATATGTAATTAAAATAAAAAATTCAGGAGTGAGATTATGGAAAATAGTCAAATGAAATATAATTTAATTATATTAATAATAGTATTTGGTAGTATTTTGCTATCGCAATTTATATTTAATTTAGAAGGTAGTTTTACATTATTATTTTTAATTTACTTTATAAATGTTATTTTAATATCTAAACATATAAAAGATAAAGAAATAAAACTTAATAAAAAAATGATTTTAATTTCAATTATTTTTTTATTAAGTAATCTAATAATTTTTTATAACTATGATTTTAAAGATATAAAAAATTATCTTATATGGTTTTTTATTATACTTATAGTTAGTGTTATATTAAATATTATTGATTATTTTAATAAGAATAAAAAATTAAATGTATAATAAATAAAACAAACAAGATTTAGATGACTTAAATTATTCCATTTATTGAATTTGTCTTAATAAGAATTAAGTAAAACTCAAAAAACAGTAAGAGCTTTAAAACATTTAAATAAATGTATTGTGAATATATGCAGTATTTAAGAGGATAAGAAATAATTATTAATGATAGTTATTTTTAGCTATTATTCATTTTTATATCCGATAAATAAGGAGGAATTAACTATTGTTAGATAACGAAGGTTTTGATTTATGGGCTGACGGATATGATAAAAGTGTTGAATTAAGTGAGGACAATGATGAATATCCATTTGCAGGATATAAGGTTGTTTTAAATAGTATTTATAATATAGTCCATAGTAAAGAAAAGGCAAAGATATTAGACATTGGATTTGGAACGGGAATATTAACAAAAAAACTGTATGATGATGGCTATGAAATATACGGTATTGATTTCTCTGAAAAAATGATAGAAATAGCAAAAGAAAAGATGCCTTCCTCTAAATTATACAAACATGATATTACTCAAGGATTACCAGAAGTATTCAAAAATATAAAATTCGATTATATAATCAGTACGTATGCAATGCATCATTTAAAAGATGATGAGAAAGTAAAGTTTATAAATGAGTTAAAGAAATATCTCTCTAATAATGGAAAAATTATTATTGGAGATGTAGCTTTTAAAACAAGAGAATTATTAGAACGATGTAGAACAAAATTTTTAGATTATTGGGATGACGAAGAAGTATATTTTGTTTTGGATGAAATAAAAGAATTATTTCCAAACAATAAAATCAGTTTTACAAAAATATCTTATTGCGCTGGTATTATACAGCTTGAAAAAGTGTTATAAATATTATTGTTGCTACAATTGAATTATTATTGCCATTTTAAATAATATTTAATAAATAAAGAAAGAAGGTATAAATTGAAATTTTATAATATAGTTAAAAAAATTATAATTATAGTTTTGTTTTTACTATATATAGGTTATCTTTTTTATAAAGCACCAATTTTTAATCATTTTAAAATATTAAACTTAATTGAATATTTTATTGTATTATTTGGTGGGGGATATCTTAACTTTATTTTTTTGAAAAGAGAAATATATCCTATATTTAAAAAAGACTAATAAGTTTTACATAATGTTCATTATGACAAACTAATAAAAAACTACATAACTATTGATATTCAAAGCATAGAGTTTAAAAGTCACTCTATGCTTTTTCAGTATCTTTCTTTTAATTTGTCATAAGCTTATTTATATCAATATTATGACAAATCACTTTTAAATTAATTTCTAGTGGTATATAGTTATACAACATAGAATATATGTTCTGTTTTTATGATAAAAAAATATTGCTAAGTTTTAACTTAACTAATTTTAAAGGAACATTTTCAGCTGCAGCTATTTGCTCCAATGTAAAAGTAGGATAGCGTTCAGCTAAACTATCATCCAATAGTAATTCTGCAGCAAACTTATCAGCATCTATTTCAGGCTTATTTTTAACTAATAATGGATTCTCTATAAAGAAGCTAAGGCTTATGTCTGGCTCTAGAACAGCATGTCCTAATTCATGAGAACAAATATATTGCTGTAGAGTTTCATCTATCTGATTATTAATATGTAAAATCTCATGATTGGATTCAGTCTTTTGATAATATCCTAAAATTTCAGGTCCTAAGTCTTCATATAATAATACAATACCTAGATACTCACATATTTCAAAAGGATTGCGAGTATCTGACATTTCAATAAGACCTTCTACAATTTCCTTAATTTCGTTGTTCATTATCATCACTCTTTTTATTTTGCTTATTCTTTTTAGATTCAATTTCCTTAACTGTTCTAATACCATTTAATATAGAATTAGCTAGTATTATTTTAGACTCATCAGATAAAAGTTCACCATTAAGCATTAGTCCAGGCTGTGAAAGAATAACTTCCATAGCTTCTTCAACATCATATACTTCTTTATATTTTTCATCTATAGATATATTTCTTTGGTCAGTATTGCCTAATAAGTAGTCTATAGATACATCAAAGATTCTAGCTAAAGAATTAAGGGTATCTATTCCAGGTTCTAAAGCACCTGTTTCATATTTAGAAATATTAGATTTAGTTTGACCAACTTTTTTTCCTAACTCTTCTTGAGTTAAGTTAAATTCTTTTCTTAATTCTCTAATTCTCAAGTAAATCCCTACTTTCAATATATTAATTAATTCAATTATATAATATCCATAATGGAAAATAAATCTTTATTCTAAAATAGAAACTTTTCATTAAAAAAGGGTTGACAGTTTCTATAATAGAGATTATAATGTATTTAAGAGGTAGCCAAAACAGAAACTTAAGGAGGGAAGAATATGTATGAAAATTTAAGATCTATTAGAAATGCAAGGAATATTTCAGCTCTAGATATGGCGGAAGTTTTAGGACTTCAGACTAAAGCAGCTTACTATAAAAAGGAAAGTGGAAATATAAGATTTTCTTTAGAGGAAGCAGGTAAAATATCTAAATTTTTAGGAATGCCGATAGAAGATATTTTTTTTGATAATGAAGTCGCTAAAACGGAAACAAATCATACTGCATAAAATAAGAACATAATTAATTATCTCATGATAGTAGTTGCCGATAAAGTTGTAAAAAATGGTAACTTAGGTATTGCAAGGAGGTGAAGAAAAGTGGTTAACAGAGAAAGACTTGCTAATAAAATTATTAAGTTAAGAATTAAAAAGGGATACTCTCAAAGAAGATTAGCGATAGCAGCAGGTGTTAGTAATTCAACTATATCTAGAATAGAAAATGCAAGTAGTGATGCTGATCCAGAAACATTGAAAAAGTTAACTTATTGCTTAGATATTTCATATGAAGAACTCATGGATGCATCAGGATATATATCAACAAATAATTTAGCAGGAGTGAAAAGAGTGGAAAAAGAAATCAACGTGAAAGTTAATATTGATAATTTAGATGAATCTATTGTTAAGGCAAAGAGATATGTTGAACTTTTAAAAGAAGCCAAAACTTTGGCGGAAGAATTGGCTTCAGTAAAGTTTGATGTAAATATTGGCAAATGAGGAACTGTGAGGAGGTGAGAGAAGTGGAAGGTGATAGAGTTACTTTAGTTTTATCGTTGATAAGTATGATATGTGCAACAACTGCTATTATACTTTTGTATTTTTAGAAAGTATTATAGGAAATTCTAATATTTTTTTATTAGTATGTAGGATTATTTTAGCATTAGGATGTTCTTCAATGTATTTATTTGACAAATCAGTTTCAACGCCAAAATATCCACCTAAAGCACCAAGTCCTAAAATAGTCTGAGGCATTGGTATAGTATAAGTTACTTTTCTATCAACTATTTGATTATTTATTTTTGTAGTTTCACTCAATACCTCTTGAGGACGCCAATCAAAATGATATTTTTTATTATCTATTTCTAAGTAAGCACTGGATAATGAAATAGGTAATCTTGATTTATTAGTAATAGTCATAAAGATTAGTATTGTAGTTTCATTATTAACTTCATGAGAAAAATGTGAAATATAAGAAATGTTTAGCCTAACATATTCATTTATTAAAGTTTTTATAAATGATATCACTGCTAAAACAATACTTATGATTGATAAAGTTAAAGCTATATTTTCTTTAGTTAGATATTTAATCATTAGAATCAGCTCCCTTTAGAAAATTATACCATAAGGGGACAAGCTATAAATAGAGGAGGGTTAGAAATGGCAAGATTACCAACACCTAAAATAGTAGAAGTAGAAATAGTTTCTACAGATGATATAGAAGAAAGATTCTATACATTTACTTCTATATTAGCTATAGCAGTAAGGAGAAGATATGAAGCAGAAAGGAGGTGCCTTGATGACACCCAAGAAAAGGATTCTAGTGAAGTTTGTAGGGAAAGTTAAGGACATGCCTAGATTTAAGGATGAGGTTATCGATTTAACTAGTATTAAGTAGTTATTAATTATATTGTATAACGAAAGTAGGTGAAAATGAATGGATAGTAGATACGAAAACATATATAAAAATGCTAGAAAAACTACTATTTTTACACAAGAAAAGGCAGCAGAATTTATAGGAGTATCTAAAGATTCTCTATCAGCATATGAAAGGGGAATAACACCAACTCCAGATGATATCGTATGTAAAATGATAGACCTTTATAAATCTGAATGGTTAGCATATGAACATCTTAGAAAGTCTACAGAAGTAGGTAGAAGATATTTACCTAAAATACATTATTCAGATATCGCAAAATCAGTTTTGAAGTTTCAAAAGGAAGTAAATGATTTAGAAAACATAAGTAATGACATGATAACTATCGCATGTGATGGAGTGATAGAAAACCATGAAAAAAAGAAATGGACAAGCATTACAAAAGAAATTGAAGAAGTAGCAGGAGCAGCATTAAGTTTAATCTTTACAAAAGAAAAGACCCTTTCAGACGGCAATCTGGAAAAGGTCACTTACTAAAATTATTATACGTTAATTATATCAAACCGAGGAGGAATAATCAATGAATTTAGCATATGGATCATACTCTAAAAAAGGATTTAGGGGTAGTGGAATGAGATTACATCATAGTGAATATTTCAAATATATATATCAAGGAAAAGAATATTTTTATAAAAAGAAGTTTTATGTATCAGCATATGATGGAGATATTAAATATGAAAAAATAACTGATACAACATTTAAAAAGGCAGTTACAAGAGGAAATATAACAGAAGAATTAATAGTAATAGAAGATTTTGAAGAAATATCTTTTCAAGTTTT
>NZ_QXXA01000033.1 GCF_009911265.1 Senegalia massiliensis
CTTTATAGACCTAGACAAGTATATTCATCTGCAAGTAAAAGCTATAACATAAAAATAAATGGTACAACAGTAAAAAGTGGTAGCACTACTATTGGGGGAAGTGGAACAAAAACCATAGCAAGTGGTACAACGAAAGTTTATCATAATAGTAATGGAACTAAGAAAAATGTAGCAATATCTTTTTATCAAGAAGTTAGCATCACATGGTCAGGTGTAGCTACAGGAAATGCAAGTAAATCTGGAACAATGGATTTAACTACTATACCTCGTTATGCAAAGATAACTTCATTTAGTATAAGTAATATAACAGGAATACAATTTAAATTTAACTACAGTGTAGATAGAAGTATAGATTTAGTTCAGTATTCTCTTAATGGAGGTAGTTGGAAAAGTCAGCCTAGTGGAAATTTAATTACTGGATTAAATCCTGGAACTACTTATACCCTAAGAATAAGAGTAAGGAGTTCGACAAGTGGGTTATATACCTATTCTAATACATTAACTGTTGTAACAGTGGTATTATCAAGCATATCTAGTAGTGTTAAGTTTAATTTAGAAAGTAATCTAGGTGTAACTATATCAAGAAAAAACTCTAATATAGTCCATGACATTTATCTAGAAGCCTATTATGATGGAGCATGGAGAGATGTTGTTAAAAATAGACTTACAAATATAAGTACTAGTGCTACTATAATTCCTACACTAGGAGCAGTTGAATTACTACAAAACAAACATCCTAATACTAAAAATGTTACTATAAGAGTTAGAATAGTGTGTAGATGGGGTGAAAATGGTACAATTCAAGGGATGGTTTATAAGAGTGGAGCTGCTACTATTGTAAATGCTAACCCTTCTATTTCAGGGATTACTTATAAAGATACAGATACTGATGTACAGGCTATATTAAATAATAATCAACTAATATTAAGAAATAAATCCAACCTGCAAGTAACAGCAGGGAAAGCAACAAGTCAAAAAGGTGCTACACTAAAACAATATAAAATTAGCATTGGTGGTAATGAGTACAGTGTAAACACTAGTGGGACAAGTGAAATAGAAAAAACAATTAATGTAGGTGCAGTAAATCAATCAAGCAACCAGACAGTAGTGTTGACTGTAATAGATAGTAGGGGGAATAAAGCAACCAAAAGTTTTACTGTGCAAATCTTAAATTATGAAGAACCACAATTTTTGCAAGTTTCCGCTGATAGATTGAACAATTATGAAGAGTCTTCATATGCGAATATAGAAGCTAGAAGAGCAGTAGTAAAACCATCTACAATAGATGTAAATGAAATCTATCTAAGGTATAGAATAAAAGAAAATTCTATTGGAACATATGGAGATTATGTAAATATAGCAAGTGAAAGTGGCTATGTAAGTGGAATATGGCAGAATTTAACTGTAAATCAGTACATGGCAGATTATCCTAATGATAAATCTTATACGATAGAAGTCGGAATCAAAGATAAGTTTAGTGACTGGGATACAATATTAGTAAATTTAAGAGAAGGTATAGCTCTCTTGAGTTTCTTTAAAGATAAAATTAAAACAGGAGTTCCTTTTGAAAATTTAGCTATAGGGAAAAGTCATGAAGGAAAAGCTACTTTAGAGGTTGGTGGACATGCAATAATTGAAGGTGCATTATCACTAGGTGATGGGTTTGCAGGCAATACTTTAGCTTTGAGAGGTTTAGGTACAGGTTCCTCAAATATTAACTATATAAGCTTTTTTGAGGATAATGGTTCAAATAGACAGGCTTATTTAGGATTTGGGAGTGCTAATCATTCTGCTTTTCAAATTGCTAATGAAACAGGTGGTGGTATATCATTACTTGGTGATGTTTCAACGAATGGAGATTTTACAAGTGGAAATACTGTTGTTCATAGAGGGTTTGTTCCAAATGATTGGTCAAGTATAAAATTATCAGGTATTTGGACTTGCAGCAATGGGTCATATACTAATGTCCCATCTGGTTCATCTAAATATGGCATACTTCTTACATTATCAAGATATAGTGGTGCAAGTAATTATGTTAGTTATTTTTATACAGACTCTTATGGTAGGATTTTTACTTGTATGAAATGGAATGGAGTTATGAGTGAATGGAAGATGTTAGGATAATAATGGAGGTGTTAAGAATGGCGTTAAATAAAGATTATGAGGATAGTGCAGGTATAATTATTTCATACTGGAATATTCCTAGAATAGAAATAAAAAAATTAGATGATTATGTTAGAATTTTTGTATATGGTTATATAAATGCGGATACTCGTAATTCTGGTAAAACAAATGCAACAGAAAGAATTTTTATAATTAATAATGATGAAGGTTTGATGGACAAATATTTTAGTGCTGAACAAATGGATTTTTACAATGAAAATATATATGAACTAGGGTATAGGTATTTAAAAGAAAATGAAACCATGTTTGAAGATGCAATTGACATAATAGAATAGGAGTTGTTGAAAATATGGACGATAAAATTGATGTTAAAGGTAAAGTAAATCAAGAAAAACATATTGACTTGGTAATACACGAAACTAAAAGTAAAATCTTAGATACTTTAAATAGTTCTAAATTACCCGTATCAGTAGTAAGACTAATAGTTAATGAGATAAATGAAGCAGCAAATATACAATATAATATGCGAATAAATAATTTAACTAAAAAGTAAGCACCTAGAAGGGTGTTTTTTTAATGCCCTTCTTTATTATTAGGAGGTGGATCATGGAAACATGCAATAAAGAAGATAGATTTAAATCAATAGAAAACACACAAGAAAAGCATGGCAATGATATAGATAAACTAAAAGAAGAAGTATCTATACTGAAGATAAATGATAGAGGAATAGAAGAAGTTATTAAAAAACTAGAAGAAAATTTTGAGAAAATAGTGAAAAGCATTGATAAAGCTAAGTGGTGGTTTTTAACTGGAATGTTAGGACCATTAATCTTAGCTTTTATATTATCACGATTAAATTTATAGGAGGAATGTAAAATGGATTTTAATTTTAAAGGTGTAAATAAAGCAACATGGGTAAGGATCATAGGTTTATTTTTAGTTCTAATGAATCAAATATCAATAAGTATATTTAAATTTGAGTTATTACCTTTCGGAGATGAAGAGATAAATGAAGGTGTATCTACAATACTTACAGTTGTAATTGCAATAGTCGCAGGGTGGAAAAACAACTCTATAACAGAATCAGGACAAAAAGCAGATAAGGTATTGAAAGAAGAAAAAAGAAAGGTTGTGAAATAATGAAAATTAAACAACAGCTAATAAGAGATACAAAACATAAGTACGGGAAAAGCAACAAAAAGAAATATATTACTGTACATCAAACTGATAATTGGGATAGAGGAGCAAATGCTCAAGTGCATGCTAACCTACAGAGTAGGGTGAATCCTCGCAAGGCATCTTGGCATTGGCAAGTAGATGATATACAAGCTATACAATCATTCATACATGATTTTCAATTATGGCACTGTTCAGATGGTAGAGGAAATGGAAATCTGAATTCAATAGGAGTAGAACTTTGTTTAAATAGAGATGGGAACTATAATAAAGCAGTTGAAAATGGAGCAGAATTAGTAGCCTATATTATGAAAAAAGAAAATATCCAACTATCTAATGTGGTCCAACATAATTACTGGAGTGGAAAGAATTGTCCTTCTCAAATACGTAGAGGTAAGAATGGCATTTCATGGTCCGACTTTAAAAAGCTAGTAGCTAAGAAGTTAAATAAAGGTATAGTTGAACCTACAAAAACTATAGAAAAATTAATTGCAGAAACATTGGCAGGAAAATATGGGAATGGAGCAGAAAGAAGGAGGTTGCTAGGTAGTAACTATAATGAAGTACAAAGAGAAATTGATAAAATGTATAATTCTAAGCCTACAACAAAACCGACTAAGACTATAGATAAATTAGTTGAAGAAACATTGTTAGGATTCCATGGTAATGGAGCAGAAAGAAAGAAATCATTAGGATCTAATTATCAAAAAGTACAACAAATTATCAATGGAAAATTTGAAAGAGTAGATATAAATAAACTTGTACAAGAAACATTAGCAGGAAAACATGGCAATGGAGCTCAAAGGAAAAAATCATTAGGTAAGTATTATAAAGAAGTGCAAAATATAATTAATAAGAGATATAAATAAAATAATTAATGAGAAAATAGAGTAAATTAAATTGACCAGGACTATTTGTCCTGGTCTTTTTTTATGTCAATTGATTTTATTTTATGATATAGATATATAACCTCATCTAGTTCTTGACTTATATCTATTATTTCTGTTGTAATTATAAAATCATTCTTATGTAGTAGTTTATGCATTTGTTTTTTTAATGCTGTCATTTTCTCTTCAACATCTTTTACTTTCCCCATAAAACCACACTCTCATATTTTTTATTT
>NZ_QXXA01000034.1 GCF_009911265.1 Senegalia massiliensis
ATGGGTCTTAAAGAAGCTAAAGAATATGTTGATAATTTAGAAAGGAATAATTAAATATGAATACTAAAAGTAAAAATAGTATAAATATTATTTGTTTTGCAGGCGTTTTTGTCATTATGTCTGGACTGATAAGTTCAAGTGAAGATTTATTGAGCAGGATTGTTCCTGCTATATTACTTGTTTGGTCTGCGAATAACGTAGGTTTAATTATAAAAAGAACTTATTTAAATAAAAATTAATAACTTTATTGAGTTCGTCACAAGTAACATATTGACATACTTGTAGATAAATATAACTAAAATATATTTTAAGGAGGAATAAAATGAGTCAGTTATCAATCGATTATCTACCTTCAATAGTCCTATTTGGTACAATAGCAATAGTAATAATATTAGGGACTTTGATAATTAAGGTAATTAATAAAAATCGAAATAAAGACAATTGAGTGTCCATATTTAGTCTACAAACTTTATAAATTACATAGTATAATAACCTAAAATGGAGCTGAATTAGTAGCTTATGTAATGAAAAAAGAAAATATCCAACTATCTAATTTGGTCCAACATAATTACTGGAGTGGAAAGAATTGTCCTTCTCAAATACGTAGAGGTAAGAATGGCATTTCATGGTCCGACTTTAAAAAGCTAGTAGCTAAGAAGTTAAATAAAGGTATAGTTGAACCTACAAAAACTATAGAAAAATTAATTGCAGAAACATTGGCTGGTAAATATGGGAATGGAGCAGAGAGAAGAAGGTTGCTAGGTAGTAACTATAATGAAGTGCAAAGAGAAATTGATAAAATGTATAACTTTAAACCTATACCAAAACTGACTAAGACTATAGACAAATTAGTTGAAGAAACATTGTTAGGATTCCATGGTAATGGTGCTGAAAGAAATCATTAGGATCTAATTATCAAAAAGTACAACAAATTATCAATGGAAAATTTGAAAGAGTAGATATAAATAAGCTTGTACAAGAAACATTAGCAGGAAAACATGGCAATGGAGCTCAAAGGAAAAAATCATGATGAATAAAATTAAAATACCAGGACTATTTGTCCTGGTATTTTTTATGTCAATTGATTTTATTTTTTATTTTATGATATAGATATATAATTTCGTCTAGTTCTTGACTTATATCTATTATTTCTTTTGTAATTATAAAATCATTCTTATGTAGCAGTTTATGCATTTGTTTTTTTAATGCTGTCATTTTCTCTTCAACATCTTCTACTTTCCCCATAAAACCACACTCTCATTTTTTTTATTTTCCCCACTTTTCTTATTATAATATAAAATCTAATTATAAACAATATAAATCTAATTATTAAATATTATTACTTATTTGTCATAAAAAGTCTGTAATTGTCATACGATTTATAAAGGAATTTTTTATACTTTGTAGAATAATTAATTTAAACATAGTAATAATCTTACCAGGAGGTTTTAATATGGAGGGTGCCATAAATGACTTAGTAGAATTATCAAAAGATTTCATTAAATTTGCAGAAAAACTTTATAAAGATGAAAAGATAGACAAAGAAACTTATATAGAAATTACAAAGAGAAAGAAAGGTTTTTTAAGGTTTATTGAAAAAGACAAAATACATAAGTGATATAATGAGCAATTATTTTAAGGCTAGGAAAAAATCTCTAGCCTTATTTTTTATATTTAAAATATTAATCAATAATAGTGTTATTAACTGTATGTTAGACGTTCATATTTCTATTTAAGATTTATAGTATTTTCATTTTTAAAATACCAATTTATAAATTTTTTAAAACAAGATTGCTCTTTTTTACTCAAATATTTTTCTCTCTCATTATCATCTAATTCAGCTATTGTTTTTCCAATTTCTGCAACTTCAAAAATGTAACTTAGTTTTGACCAATTTTTTTCATTCTCTAATCCTCTTATTTCATTTGATAATAAACCATTTGTTTCTGCTTCAAAAAATTTCATATTATGCCCATCGTAGTAAACTAAGCATTCTTTGAACTTACAATGTCTATTTTCTTTTCCTTCCATTAATTTCAGAATACCTTCAATACCTATAGTCTCTAATGCGTAATTTACATATGATCTAGGAAATCCTTTTAATTCTTCAATGAAAAATCCAGAATCCATAGAAATACATGGCTTTCTCACTATTTTATAAGCCTGAATTGCTTTTATTTTTGATATTTCTTTAATATTATCATTTCTAGGCTCTATTAATTCGGCTTTATATTGTATAATTTCGACGTCTTTGAGATCTCTTTGAGCTGATTTAACTTTTCCCGCATTAGATGTTACGAAAATAATTTGCTTTTTATTCATTTTATCCCTCTTTTCAAGCATTCTAAAAAATATGATTTCTAAGAATTTACTTTCAAAACAGTTCTATAGACATCTTATCATATCTAAATAGGGTGTATATAATACTGTGTTATAAGTAGTCAAAGTTCCATTGAGTTTTTTCTTAGTAAAGCACCTTACTTTACGTATATTCTCACTTATATATTATAAAGCAAATTAAAGTAGTTAATTAAGTATCTTAAGCAAAATATCTTGTTTATTTTTAACTCCTTGAATTAAATGTGCTACAGATGGATTGCCATTTAAAGACCAATAGTTGTACCAATTTTCATCACTAAACAAATATCTTAATGAAAAAACTATAATATTATTTTTATCATAGTTAGACAATTTAATTTTTCGCTCATATCCTTTAATAAGACATTCAAGTTTATCTAAATAATCCTGTGCTCCTATATTTTCATTCCAAAATTCTAAAACTATAACGCCCAAATCGCTAATTAATGGACTATTTTTAAGGAATTCAAAGTCAATTTAAAAATATTTATCATCTAAGTAGAAAATATTGTTTGTATTTAAGTCATTATGTACTACTCCATTGGTTAACAGTTCATAATCAGGACTATATTTTTTATAAAATTCTTTTATTTCTTCTAATCGTTCCACCGATTGTGCCTCGGAATATCTCCACTCATAAAGTCTTTATAAAAATCTGATTTATTCAAATTCCTTAGATTCATATTAGATAAGAGAATATGCAATTCACCTAAAATTTCTCCAAGGTAGATTAAATCCTCATTTCTTTTGTATGAAAGTTTAATCAAGTCTTCTTTTATTTGAACTGTAAGGATCCTATCTTCAATTACATTAAAAAATTTATTATTGTTATTCTGTAGATATCTAGATGAACTTATCACATTAGACTTTAATAGATTAGACGCTACCTTTATCGATAATTTGATCTGCTCTAATTGTTCAAGTTTCTCGAGCTTGATTATATAAGAACCTTCTTTATTTTCACCCCAAAAAACATTATTTCTAGCTTTATTTTCACCAAAGGGTTTTAATTTTAAGTTTAAATCGTATTCTTCAAGTATTGTATTTTTAATGTTTTGCATTTTCTTTATAGACCTCCAAAATTTAAATTCAAATTTTTATAGTGTACTTGATTCTTTACTTTATATATTTAATTATGTATAATGCTCAGTGATTCGAGATTGTGACTTATTCATAACTTTATCTTATTAATTTTATGTTGCTAATTGGTGTGTTAGGCGATGGTTAGAAATTAAAATTTATCGGTTAGAACAAAATTCATCATATATCGCTCAGCTTCATCTGCACTATATTCCTCTGAGTTAAATAAAATACCGGAGTAATTTATATGCTCTTCCAAAGCAAATTTAAGATACATAGCTTCATGATGTCCTCTTTTTTCCATTTCTCCTTTTAATAATCGTTCAAAAGAACGCATGTCAAGACTACTTAGATCATTACGTGTTACAATTCCTTTTTCTAAATATATTCTCTCTGCATCATCAAATACATTCATTATAGCTAGACTAATAGAATTCATTAATATTTTAATTATAAAAAAGTATTTTTAAAATCTTTGATATTTTAAGAAAATCAATAAAAAGCTTAATAAATGTTAGTTTTTGTTATTCTTTTTATTAAAAAATAATGAAATAGTTAAGAATATGGTTAAAGCTATAGCTAAAGAATTAT
>NZ_QXXA01000035.1 GCF_009911265.1 Senegalia massiliensis
ATGGTGCGCCCTGCAGGATTCGAACCCGCGACAAACTGATTCGAAGTCAGAATGAGTGTGTTTTGAGCGATTTAGTTATTTTACAACAAGCTTAGAATTTCATTATTTATTCAAATGTACCTTAAGCTTAATTCAAAATAATTGGGGACAATTTTATTAAATTGGTCCCCATACAGTCCCCAAACTAATTAAATTAAAAATTAAATGCAAAAAAACACTATATATAATAGTAGAAACTTTTTAAAACATAATTAAAGGGCCTTATTTGGCCTCTTTTTTATACAATCTCAATAAACTGTAGAACTATAACTTTTCATCCTCTTAAATTGATCTATAACTTTTAATACTTATAGCTATTTCTTGTTATCATTTTATTAATTACTCCTTTATACATTACACCACATTAAAACATTCATTCGATATAAATATATATAAAATGTAACTATTAAAAAAAGTTACATTTTATATATATTTACTTTTGATAATAATTACATTAAATTTATTTCAATGTAATTCTCAATTACTTATTAAAGATTATATAAAGTTTTATTTGTTAATAACTAAGATTTGAAAATTTAATGCTTTCTTATTAATTTAAATTCTTTAGTTTCATAACTGAATACTTTTTCAATAATAGATATATAATCCTCTTTTTTGCTTTCTTCTATACCATTATAGAAAAAAACAGTCTTTCCTATATGATTTATACTAATTGCTATTTCTGAATTTTGAATTAAAATAATACTTCCATAATCCTTAAATAAATAATCATAGTGAGTAATATATTTCTTTATTTTCTCAAAATTTAAATTTAAAAATCTCTCTTTTGGATAATAAATTTCATTATTTTTATACATTTTAATCACTTATCCTTTTAGAAATTGATAGAAAATTTTTACAGTTATCATAAAACTCAATTGTTTTATCAACTGAATTTTTTTTTCTTATTTGTATGTCTTTAGCTTGATTTAAAACATTCTCCATCATATCATATTCTACATTTGATTTATCTATACTACCATTAGTAACCAACTCTTTAAATCTTCTATCCATACTATTTATATTCGTAAGCATCTTATCATTAGTACTTAATTCACCTAATTTTTTCATTATTTCAGTATATTCATTAATATTATCTTCTGCTTCTTTATCAATAATTTTGTTTTTATTATGTTCATTATAATTATTTATACCCAAAAGTCTCATCCCCATACTTATTTAAAATATTTACTATATCACATAGTAAACCATGTATATTATCCTTATTTTCTTCATAATATTCAGGACTTCCATTATGTATTTTATATAAATCAAGAAATTTCATTTTTAAATTAGTTGGTAATAAATATAAGAAACTCATATTTTTAATATTTTTTCTTATATTTAAATAATCAATTTTTTCTTTATTATATGCACCTATATATATTAATGTAAAAAAATCATGGTGGTTATAAGAAATCTGTATTAATAAATTTTTAATTTCATTCTTCTTTGATTTTTTTTCATTTCTATATGAAGTAATAATATATACCAATACACTTAGAAAGAATCCTAGTACGGTATTAAACCAATTTTCATTGAATATAGAAGCATTGTTTTGCGTGTTAACAGAAATAAGTAAACTACTTATCATTCTTATCTTCTTTCTCGTACTCCACCTTAAGTTTATTTAATCTTTCATTAAGTATTTCAGAATATTCAAAATAATTATTTATTGTTTGAATGTTTAAATTAAAAATTCCCCTTTCCAAAGCTTTATCTATTGAATCAATAAAGACTGATGTTATTGCTAATAATGATTCTGCATTAAATTGCCCTTCTAATTTTTGTCCATCTGCTCTTTCAATATTCAATCTATGTAAAGTTTGCTGATTACCGACATTAATGTCTATAGAATTAATTAAAAATGGATTATTTTGACTTGCTAATAGTGGTCTTAGCAATAGTCCATATTTCATTTTCATTTCATTAATTAACTTTAAAGATGCTTTGTATTTAGAAGCATTCAATTCTAATTGCTCAATTTTAAAATAATTAGGATGCTGTAAATATTCAATTAATATGTGTGCATTTACTTTAAAAACTTCTGTTATATGAATATTTAGGTTTTTAATCAATTCTTCTTTACTATCTAATTTAAAATGAGTTTCAAAGATAGTAGATAGTATCTCATAATATTTATCTGTTTTATTAATTTCTTTAATAAAATGCTCCAGATTATTTAATGTAGTATCCATTATAATCCCCCTATATAATTATTCTTATTTTATATAATTCTACAAATATTTTCAAACTCCTTCTTTCTTTTTAAAAAAGGAGTTAATTTTCTTTATCCAATATTTTACCATATAATAAAAAATAAGGCTAGAGAGAAATCTCTAGCCTTTTAATCTATGGTAATTTAATTTTCTGTCCTACTCTAATTATATCTGGATCTTTTATACCATTTAACTTAACTAATTTATTTACAGAAGTTTTATATCTTACTGCTATTTCTGAAAGTGTGTCTCCAGGCTTAACAGTATATGTCCTTATATTAAGCTTACTAGGGTTAATCCAATACAAGTAACCTTTACCTATATTCCATGCTCCTGATTTATGCTTAATCATAACTTTGTAATTACCTTTTGGTACTATTCTAACCCTATTTCTGTCTTTAATCGAATCTAAAGCAGTTCTATATCCATAGATAGTCTTATTAATAGTTATAGTATCTCCATCCTTGATATCTGCTGGGGGTTTAGGTTTTATTGTAGCTCCTTTTACATAAGATTTAATATCCCTTACAAAACCACCCCATCTGCCACTTGATAATAATACTCTTGGACAGTATTTCCCTGACCAATCTTGATGCTTATATATATTAAGGTGAGGATATGTTAAAAGTAAAGCTGCATTTAATTTCTTAGCATTTTCTTCAGCCTTTAGTACATTTGCATTCTCACAGATTTCAACTGATATTGTCTCATAGTTCCCTGGACCTTTTCCATCTCCAGCATGATACGTAACTTCGTCCAAAGGAATACATTGAGTTATAGAATCTTCATCTACAAATAAATGAACAGATACATATGACTTATCAGTATTTTCTACATTCTGCATCCATTTTGCATGCATTTCATCCCCAGCTGTAGGATGTCTATTTCCAGTATTATGATTAGTTATTCCTCTAGTTCTCTTTCTTTTCTTTAAAGTCCTTACATTCCTTTTACCATTTGGTTTTACTATCTTTATTTTAACTGGAATACCATCTATAAATTTATCCTGAATAATTCCATTCTTGATATTTAGCTTCTTTATCATATTATTTTACCCCCTTAGTTTGCTTTATAACTTGATTTGTAAATACAGCTGCAGCAGCAACTAAAATTGCTTGTACTATATTATCAGGAGA
>NZ_QXXA01000036.1 GCF_009911265.1 Senegalia massiliensis
TATTTATTAAAGATTCTGTACATTTCAACAATTATTTTATATAATAAGATTTGAATAGCAAAATAGAAAGGTTGGGATATTTAATGAGTAAAGTACCAAGTGATATCGATATTGCAAAAGATGCAAATATAAAGCCAATATTTGAAATAGCTAATAAAGTTGGCTTAGATGAAGATGATTTAGAACTTTATGGTAAGTACAAGGCAAAGGTTTCCCTAGATGTTTTAGAAAGGTATGAAGATAAAGCAGATGGGAAATTAGTATTAGTTACTGCTATAAATCCAACTCCGGCAGGAGAAGGTAAAACTACTACAAATATAGGACTTTCTATGGGGCTTAACAAAATAGGTAAAAAAGCTATAACTGCATTAAGAGAACCTTCATTAGGTCCTTCTTTTGGTATAAAAGGTGGAGCAGCTGGTGGAGGATACTCTCAAGTAATCCCAATGGAAGATATAAACCTTCACTTTACAGGTGATATTCATGCAATTACATCAGCACACAATTTATTATCAGCATTATTAGATAACCATATACATCAAGGTAATGAATTAAATATAGATACTAGAAACATAACTTGGAAAAGAGTATTAGATATGAATGATAGAGCTCTTAGAAATATAGTTGTAGGGCTTGGAGGAAAGACTCAAGGTGTTCCAAGACAAGATGGCTTTGATATTACAGTAGCATCTGAAATAATGGCTATATTATGTCTTGCAACAAGTTTAAAAGATCTAAAAGAAAGATTAGGTAAAATGATAGTAGCATATACTTATGATAAAAAAGCAGTTACATGTGACGATCTTAAAGCAACAGGAGCACTATCAATATTATTAAAAGATGCAATTAAACCTAACTTAGTTCAAACTCTAGAAAACACACCTGCATTGATACATGGTGGACCATTTGCAAATATAGCCCATGGTTGTAACAGTGTAATGGCAACTAAATTAGCACTTAAATTAGGAGATTATACAGTTACAGAGGCAGGATTTGGAGCAGACTTAGGAGCAGAGAAATTCTTTGATATTAAATCTAGATATGCTAACTTACAACCTGATTGTGCAGTGGTAGTAGCAACAGTAAGAGCACTTAAAAATCATGGTGGAGTTAAAAAAGCTGATTTAAACGAAGAAAATCTAAAAGCATTAGAAGACGGTTATGAAAATTTAAAAAAACATGTTGAAAATGTAAAGAAATTTAATGTACCAGCAGTAGTAGCTATAAATAAATTCCCTACAGATACAGAAAAAGAATTAGAATTATTATTTGAGAAATGTAAATTAGATGGAATAGAAGTTGTATTATCAGATGTATGGGCAAAAGGTGGAGAAGGTGGAATAGATTTAGCTAAAAAAGTAGTGGAAGTTGTAGAAAAAGGAGAAGCTAATTTTAGTCCATTATATAATGAAAATGAATCTATTAAAGAGAAAATAAAGAGAATAGCAACAGAAATATATGGAGCAGAAGGAGTAGAATATACTAAGGGTTGTGAAAAACAAATAAAAGAAATAGAAGCATTAGGATATGATAAACTCCCAATTTGTATGGCTAAAACTCCATTATCATTATCTGATGATCCAACATTAAAAGGTAGACCAGAAGGATTTAAAATTACAGTTAGACAAATAAGGGTATCTAATGGAGCAGGGTTCTTAGTTGCACTTACAGGTAATGTAATGACAATGCCAGGGCTTCCTAAAACACCTGCAGCAAATAATATGTATCTTTCTGATGAGGGAGAAATTAGTGGGTTATT
>NZ_QXXA01000037.1 GCF_009911265.1 Senegalia massiliensis
CCTGCTGCTCAATCTGCAAAACAAGTAACTAGTGATATTCCAGTTTTATTTAGTGCTGTTACTGATCCTGTAAAATCTCAGATAGTAAATACATGGGAAGATGTTGGTGGTAATGTAACTGGTACCAGTGATAAAGCTCCTATAGAATCTCAATTAAAAATGTTTAAACAGATTGATGATAGCATTAAAACAATTGGTATTTTATATAGTACTAGTGAAGCTAACTCAGAAATTCAAATAGATGAAGTAAAGAAACTTGCACCAAATGAAGATTTAGATGTAGTTACTGTTGGAGTAAATAATGTAAATGAAATACCTCAAGCAATAGATTCATTATTATCAAAAGTAGATGCTATATATACTCCAAGTGACAATTTAATAGCTTCTTCAATAGAATTAGTTTCTACAAAACTTATTGAAAAACAAATGATTTCTGTATCTGCAGAAGGTGCACATGTAGATAATGGTACTTTAATTACAAATGGTTTAAGCTATTATGAATTAGGTAAGCAAACAGCTAAAATGGCAAAAGAGATTTTATTGGATGGTAAATCTCCTTCTGAAATACCTGTAGGAATAGCTGAAAAAACTATTACTACAGTAAATGTAGATACCTTAGAAAAGTTAGGTTTAGATAAAAATTTAGATATATTTAAAGACACTAAAGAAACTAAAAATTAATAAATATAGTAGGGATAATAGATTAAATATTTCCTTTATGACTTGTTCTCCATCTAATTTGTCACTAATATTAGTTTCAAGAATATTATAATTATTATAAATATTTTTGGAAAAGTTCTTGACAATATTAATTAGAAGTAGTAATATTGTATCTAATATATTAAATGCATTGATGGAGAAAAAGATATCTTATCTTAATTACAGAGAGTTGGAATCGGTGAAAGCCAACATTAAGAGGATATGTGATATTCACTCCAGAGCAGATTTGCTAAATGAATTTTTATTCTAGTAGGCAAATACGAATGCCCATCGTTACAAGGGATAGGATTGTTAGATCTGAAGTGATGACATATTGTCATAATTAGGGTGGTACCGCGGATATTAAATCTTTCGTCCCTATAACCATAAGTTTTTTAACTTGTGATTATAGTGATGGAAGATTTTTTTATTTGCAAATATAAAGGAGGAATTAAAATGAAAAAATTAGTTAGTTTATTATCTTTAGTATTACTTGGAGGAAGTTTACTCTTTAGTGGTTGTGGCGAAACAAAAAGTGAAAATACTTATCATATTGGAATAAGTCAATTAGTGGAACATCCTGCTCTTGACGATGCAAGACGTGGTTTTGAAGATGGACTTAAAGAATTAGGTGTAGATGCAGAAATTGATTATCAAAATGCTACAGGTGAAATTCCAAATACTGTTAGTATTTCTGAAAAGTTTAAAAAGGATAATGTAGATTTAATTTATGCTATTGCTACCCCTGCTGCTCAATCTGCAAAACAAGTAACTAGTGATATTCCAGTTTTATTTAGTGCTGTTACTGATCCTGTAAAATC
>NZ_QXXA01000038.1 GCF_009911265.1 Senegalia massiliensis
ATGAATATAAGATATTGACATCTAAAGGAATACAAAAAAGATTTTTAGAAGCAGTTAGCAGAAGGAAAGATATTAATGTTATTTTAGAATATTTATTAATAGATTTAGATAATGATTACAGTAACTTAGTTAATGTTAACATTAACTCGATTAATGATAACAGAAGTACACAAAGTAAAGTAAAGAAAAGTAAAGTAAAGAAAAGTAAAGAATATAACAACAAAAAGAATGATGGTTGTTGTGATGATTTTGATAATGATCTTTTGAATGAAGAGGAATTATCAGATACTAAAAAAGATGACTTTAAAGTACTAGCTAATCTATATCAAAAATGTGGTTTTACTATTAATGGTTTTACACCAGAATGGATTAAACAAACATTAGAGCAATATGGATTTGAATGGTTTAAAAATGCAATATTGTTAGCAGAAAAACATGATGCAAGATCAAAATCCTATGTAGAAACAATACTTACCAATTGGAATACCAATGGAGGTATGGATTTAGGAGGTAAGAAAAAACCTCAGAAACCTAAAGGGAAGAAAGTACAGACTCAATTCCATAATTTTGAGCAACGTACAACAAAGTATTCTGCTGATGAACTAGAAGCTAAGGTTAGAAAAAAATTTGAAAATAAAATAAGTGGGATGTGATTATTATTAATAAAGTAATACTTATAGGAAGATTAACAAAGGATCCAGAACTAAGATTTTTACCTGGTAATGGAACTGCAGTATCAACATTTACTTTGGCTGTAGACAAGAATCTAAGCAAAGATAAAAAACAAGAATTTGAACTTGCAAATAAACCTACAGCAGATTTTTTAAGAACAGTGGTATGGGGAAGACAAGCAGAAAATTGTGCAAACTATCTTGCTAAAGGAAGGCTTGTAGCAGTTGAAGGCAGAATAGAAACTAGAAACTATGAGAATTCAGAAGGCCAAAGAGTTTATATTACAGAGGTTGTAGCTGAAAGGGTGCAATTCTTAGAGTTCGGAAATAAAGATAATAATAACTCTAATTCTAGCAATAATGGATATGGAAATATGGATGGATTTCAACCAGTAGATGATGAAGATATACCATTTTAGGGAGGATTATTAATGCAAATAACAGGATTAAAAATATTAGATAAAGTTTTGTATGAAAAAAAGAAAGTAGAATTAGAACAGAAGTTAAAAAGTTATTTAGGATTGAAACATGATTTACTTAAAGACAATGGATTTAAATTCAATGTTTCTAAAGTTGCATATGAAAATAAAAAACTTAATAGAGAATTCAATATAGATGTTGTGAAAGAACTCAGTACACATCAACTTGTACAGGCTATCAAAAAAAGTAAATGGACAGTGATATAAAATGCCATTAACATTAGAAAAAGAGAAATGTTCAGATAGAAATATAGAGCAATTAAAGAGTTTAAGA
>NZ_QXXA01000039.1 GCF_009911265.1 Senegalia massiliensis
CCACCCGCTGCCATTTTGGGGCAGTTTGGGCTTTTTGTTACGCTGTTTTTGTTAAGCGAAGCTCCTGGCACAAGCTGCACTCCTGATTTTCCAGCTCCTTTTTGAGGACAAAAAGCGGCTTTTCACAGAATCTGTTCTTCCAAAGCTGCCGCTGCTTCCTATCACTGCATCTGCGAAAAGGGCGGAGAACACCCCAAAACACACCGCCCCCCCCAGCACAACCCTGACCCCATCGAGCCACCAGCCAAAAATACACAGAAACGCCCCAAAATTTAAATTATTTAGAAAAAAATTCTTACTTCTCAGAGTCCCAATTACCCAAATCTGTGGGTTTTATCCTCAAATCTCCCTGCAGAAAAGCTCCTGGCCGCTGAGATTTCCCTTTCTTGGCTCAAATCTTTAAATCCTGAGGGTCCATTTTTTCTCATTTTCTCATCGTAATTATCTTAATATGCTTTTTTTTTTTTAATTGCTCCTCCACTTTGTCGCCTGTTGCTGCCACACCTGAGGGGGGAAACACACTCGAACACCCCCCCGACCCCCACAAAAGAAAACAGCACTTTTCCCTTTTTCCACCTTTTTATCCTCCTTTCCCCACCTGCTCCGCCATCCCCCCCAGCACAACATTTTGGGGTAAGAAAACAAGGATTTGGCACTTACTCTGCGGTGCACCACCGGTACCTACAACACTGTACAGCCGGAGCGTGATGACGTTGGATTTGGGGTTGCGTTCTTATTTTTCCACATTTTTTGCTATTTTTTTTTCCCCACCCCAAAAAAATACACATTCACCATTTCCGTCGTTTTTTATCCCAAAATCTGCCCCACCACAGGGAATTCCAGGGCGCTTTGTGGCCAAGCAGTGCCTGCAACGACAAGAGCCCCCCCCCGCCCCATTGCGGGGCCTCACCGCGCCGCTCCTTTTGGGGCCGTTTCCGCTGATTCGGTGAATTCCGCCTCCAGCCTCACCACGCTCCGGCTGCTTCGCCTCATTGCCTTCCATTCCTTCTCTCTGCTTTTCCACATCTTCTCTTCTCTGGGCCCTATTCTTCCTCTCTTCACCAAATTTCCTCTTTTCTTCCCCAATTTACACTTCCATTCGGGCTGGAACCACTCCTCGCTCCGCCGCCTCCCATTTCTTCTACGTGCTGCTTTTCTATCTTCCTCTCTTCTCTTCTCCTCTATTTTCTCTTATCCTGATTTCCCTCTTCTATTTTCTATCTTCTTTCTTTCTTTCCTATTTTCTATCTTCTTTTTTTTTCCTATTTTTCTATCTTCTTTCTTTCCTATCTTCTTTTTTTTTTTT
>NZ_QXXA01000040.1 GCF_009911265.1 Senegalia massiliensis
TTTTAATTAAAGTTATATTCTGTAACTATTTTTTCTCTATCTGTTACTTGATCTTGGAAATATTCATAACAGCAAATCCCTAAATATGATCCAGATATATTCACTACATTATCATATCCTAGATTTTGTAATGCCATCACAGCATTATAACTTCTTTGTGATGAACGACAGTGTAGGTATACTGCTCTATCCTTTGGTATTTCGTCTAATCTTTTTCTTAATTGGCTTAATGGAATATTTACTGCATTTTTAAGATGTCCTTCTGCATATTCATCTTCTTCTCTTACATCTATTATGAATTCATCATTTTCTACTAATTCTCTTACCTTTGTTACTGGTACTTGTTTAAATGCTCCATTTAATAGGTTTAATCCTACTAGTGCTGTATGGTTCACTACATCTTTAGCTGTTCCAAATAATGGTGCATAACATAATTCTAATTCTTTTAAATCTTCTAATGTTCCACCCATTAATATCATTGTTGCTATTACATCTACTCTTTTATCTACATTTCCTTTTCCTATTGCTTGAGCTCCTAGAATTTTTCCTGTTGGATATTCATATAATAGTTTAAAATGCATTGGGTTACTTTCTGGCATTAAACCAACTTTATCTCCTGGTATTGTATATACTATATCGTAGTTTATGCCTGCTGATTTCGCTTGTTTTTCGTTTAATCCTGTTGATGCTGCACCTATATCAAATATTTGTACTACTGATGAGCCTATTACTCCGTTGTTTCTATGTGCTTTTCCATACATATGATCTGCTGCTGCTCTTGCTTGTCTTTGTGCTGGGCCTGCTAATGCAAGTCTTGATGGTTTATGTGTTAACCTGTTATATACTTCTATTGCATCTCCTACTGCATATATATCTTTATCATTTGTTAGGTAATTATGATCTACTTTTATTGATCTTGTTTCACCTATTTCTAATCCTGCATCTACTGCTAATTTTGTTTCTGGTGATACTCCTATTGCCATTACTACTACCTTTGCATCTACTTTTTTTCCTGATTGTAATTCTACTGAATCAGAGTTGATTTTTTGTACTCCATCACTTAGTATTAGGTTTATTCCCTTATCCATCATTTCTTTATGGAGTATTTGTGCCATATCATAATCAAATGGAGCCATTATTTGGTCTTGTGCTTCTATTAAGCTTACATTTTTATTTGCTAAACGTAAGTTCTCTGCAACTTCTACTCCTATAAATCCTCCACCTACTACTGCTATATCTTCTATGCT
>NZ_QXXA01000041.1 GCF_009911265.1 Senegalia massiliensis
CTATTAAAGTTTCCTTTTGAATGATAAGTCCTTCCTAAATTTAATAATCCCTTTGCTGTATTCTCTAATCTTTCTTTTATCTCTGGGCTTTCTGGATATAATTCATATCCTTCCATATATATCTTTCTTTTTCCACTTGCTGTATATTCATTTTTTCCTAACTCCAATATTTCTTCTAATGTTTTTAATATAGTTCCTTCATTTGCTAAGCCTCTATATTTTTCTGTAATACCTATTGTTCCTTGAGATACCCCTGGCATAGTTAGTATATCATTATAGTAATTTATTGCACTATTAAAGTTTCCTTTTGAATGATGATTCTTTCCTAAATTTAATAATGCTTTTGCTGTATTCTCTAATCTTTCTTTGATCTCTTCACTTTCTGGATATAACTCATATCCTTCCATATATATCTTTCTTTTTCCACTTGCTGTATATTCATTCTTTCCTAACTCCAATATTTCTTCTAATGATCTATATACTATTTCTTTATCTGCTAAATTTTTATATTGTTCTGTAATACCTATTGTCTCTTGAGATATTGCTGGCATAGTTAGTATATCATTATAGTAATTTATTGCACTATTAAAGTTTCCTTTTTCATAATGATTTCTTCCTAACGCAAGTAATGATTTCGCTGTACTCTCTAATCTTTCTTTGATTTCTTGACTTTCTGGATATAATTCATATCCTTCCATATATATCTTTCTTTTTCCACTTGCTGTATATTCATTCTTTCCTAACTCCAATATTTCTTCTAATGATCTATATACTATTCCTTTATTAGCTACATCTCTATATCTTTCTGCAAGTCCTATTGTCCCTTGAGATATTGCTGGCATAGTTAGTATATCATTATAGTAACTTATTGCCACTTTTAGAGTATTTTCATTTCTATGTTGTTTTTTTCCTAACTCAAATAATGATTTTGCTGTACTCTCTAATCTTTCTTTGATTTCTTGACTTTCTGGATATAATTCATATCCTTCCATATATATCTTTCTTTTTCCACTTGCTGTATATTCATTCTTTCCTAACTCCAATATTTCTTCTAATGTAGGTACATCTGTTTTTTTACTAGATTGAACCTCTGTTTCTACTTCTTTATCTTTTTTTACATCATTTATCTCTTTTAAACCTTGATTTTCTTCTATACTTTCTTCAGAAATCACTTCACCTTCAGCTTGGGCTTCATCTACATAATTTTCTTCAGAT
>NZ_QXXA01000042.1 GCF_009911265.1 Senegalia massiliensis
TCTATTATCTCACTAACTACTCCAGCTCCAACTGTTCTTCCACCTTCACGTATAGCAAATTTAAGTCCTTTTTCCATTGCTATCGGTGTGATAAGTTCAATTGTAAATTGTGCGTTATCTCCTGGCATTACCATTTCTACGCCTTCATCTAATTGAATTGAACCTGTAACGTCCGTTGTTCTAAAATAGAATTGTGGTCTGTATCCGTTAAAGAATGGTGTATGTCTTCCACCCTCTTCTTTGTTTAATACATATACTTCTGATTTGAATTTTGTATGTGGTGTTATTGAACCAGGCTTCGCCAATACTTGACCTCTTTCAATATCATCTCTTTGTACACCTCTTAATAGTGCTCCTATATTATCTCCTGCTTGTGCTTGGTCTAGTAACTTTCTAAACATTTCTACTCCTGTTACTACTACTTCTCTTGCACTATCTGATAAACCTACTAATTCTACTGTATCTTGTACTTTTAGTACTCCTCTTTCTACTCTTCCTGTTGCTACTGTTCCTCTACCTGTAATTGAGAATACATCTTCTACTGGCATTAAGAAGTCTTTGTCTACTTCTCTTTCTGGTGATGGAATTGTTTCATCTACTGATTCCATTAATTCCATGATCTTATCTCCCCACTCACCACTTGGGTCTTCTAATGCTTTTAGAGCTGATCCTATTACTACTGGAATGTCATCTCCATCAAATTCATATTCTGATAATAATTCTCTTACTTCCATTTCTACTAATTCTATTAATTCTTCATCATCTACCATATCTGCTTTGTTTAAGAATACTACTATTTGTGGTACTCCAACTTGTCTTGATAATAAGATGTGCTCTCTTGTTTGTGGCATTGGTCCATCTGCTGCTGATACTACTAGTATCGCTCCATCCATTTGTGCTGCTCCTGTTATCATGTTCTTTACATAGTCAGCATGGCCTGGGCAGTCAACGTGTGCATAATGTCTGTTTTCTGTTTCATACTCAACGTGAGCTGATGATATTGTTATCCCTCTTTCTCTTTCTTCTGGAGCTTTATCTATGTTGTCAAATGCTGTTGATTCTCCAAATCCAAGTCTTTCATGTAATACTGCTGTTATTGCTGCTGTTAATGTTGTTTTACCATGGTCAACGTGTCCTATTGTTCCAACGTTAACATGTGGTTTAGTTCTTTCATATTTTGCTTTTCCCATTATTAATCCTCCTCA
>NZ_QXXA01000043.1 GCF_009911265.1 Senegalia massiliensis
AAGGAATTTTTTATACTTTGTAGAATAATTAATTTAAACATAGTAATAATCTTACCAGGAGGTTTTAATATGGAGGATGCCATAAATGACTTAGTACAATTATCAAAAGATTTCATTAAATTTGCAGAAAAACTTTATAAAGCTGAAAAGATAGACAAAGAAACTTATATAGAAATTACAAAGAGAAAGAAAGGTTTTTTAAGGTTTATTGAAAAAGACAAAAGACATAATACATAAATGATACAATGAGCAATTATTTTAAGACTAGAGATTTCTCTCTAGCCTTATTTTTTATGTAATATTATAGGAGAAATTTTATCAATAATTAATAGAAGTAAAAATTAAATTATTTGTTTTTGCTTCCATATCTTATCCCTAGACTAATAGCAATCATTAATATTATAACTGAAGGCCAATCTTGTTTAAAATATAGTGAATTAACTACTATACCTAAAGTAATAAGAATAACATAAATCATTATATAAGCCTCTCTTTCATAAGTAAAATTAATTATTCATTATTAAATATTATAGAGCGTTTTTAAAATCCTTTGACATTTTTAGAAAATCAATAAAAATCTTAATAATTATTAGTTTTTGTTATTCTTTTTATTAAAAAATAATGAAATAGTTAAGAATATGGTTAAAGCTATAGCTAAAGAATTATATAAAATACCCAATAACCAATGTGTATTTATATAATATTGAGAGTATTATAACATTGAATACATTTATAAAAATTAAAATGAAAAATTTAATTATAGTATTTAGTTTATACATATATTTATTCTTTAAAAAATTTATATTTTTTAAAAATAAGAATATGAACATAATAGTAAAAATATAAAATAAAATATATGCCAAACCACCTTCTGTAAAAAATGGCTTATACATAATTTTTAATCCTCCTTATATTATTATTAGAATAAGGTTATTAATATCAAGAACTTTTAATAATATTTACTCTATCAAAAAAGGATATAATATTTTGTGAAAATTTGTCGAATATATGTTACATTTGTTTTAATAGCTATTAATATTTGGAAACACATAGAATTACATACATTTAATAATTAATTTAAAGGTATTTAT
>NZ_QXXA01000044.1 GCF_009911265.1 Senegalia massiliensis
GAGTATTACAATGAACCTAATTACATTAAAAATATATTAAAAAATGGAAAACAAAGCACAACAAAACCTTATATAACTAATCCAGAAAGACGAGGAATACCTCATGAAGTTGTTAGTATTCAAATATTATTAGAGTTTATATCTTTAGAAAAAGAGGAATTATTCGCTATATTACATCACAACGGAATGTACGGAGACTTGAAGTATCAATTGCAAGGGAATGAAACTAAATTACAGCAATTAATACACTTTGCTGATATGTGGGCTAGTAGGTTTTTAGAAACGGAGGATGAACAAGATGGAAAATAGAGAATATGTAGAAGAAACAACAGCATTAAGCTTAGTAGAAAACATTAATATTCAGAAGGCTGAACAGTCTATAAGTAAGATACAAAAATTTCAAGGGGTAATAAAACAAGCCTTAGTACCTAAACATGACTATGGAGCATCTTATTATGGTGCTAAGGATAGCTTATTAAAGCCTGGAGCAGAGAAAATATTAATGTTAATGGGATTATCAAGTGAATATGAAATCATAGAAAAGACTCAAGATTATGAAGATGGATTCTTTGCATTTACAGTTAGATGTATTTTAAAAAAGAATGACCAGATCATAACTCAAGGCTTAGGAAGTTGTAATAGTAAAGAAAGGAAATATCAATCAGCTAAACAGGATGTATATATGCTAGATAATACTTGCCTTAAAATGGCTAAGAAAAGAGCACAAGTAGATGCAACACTTACAGTAGCAAGTCTATCAGATATATTTACTCAAGATACAGAGGATATGGCACAATTTGAGCAGTCTGAAAGAATGGACAATCTTACAGAAGAAGATGCAAAAAATATAAAAGTAACATTTGGAAAACATAGTGGAAAAACATTAGGTGAAATAGCAAAAGTAGATAAAAGTTATTTAGAATGGTTACAAGAAAATGCAAGAGACGATTATATGCAAAAAGCAGCAAAAATGCTTATTAAATAATACAGTATCTACATCTTTAAATAAAGTATATGAGGGGTTTATCCCCTCTTTAAACAAAAGAAGGTGATAAA
>NZ_QXXA01000045.1 GCF_009911265.1 Senegalia massiliensis
CTCCCCTCAGTGCACAGCACTGCTGTCACCAAAAACCAACTTCTTCCACTGCAATGCCCGCTGAAGGGCACGGAGCCGTGCACTGCTGTGCAGACTGCTCATTTTGGGGGCATTTTCTGCCATTTTGGGGCACTTTCAGCCACTGTTTTTCATTTTTAAATGGGTGGAAAACAAGCAAAACTTGGGTTGATGGGGACGACCCACCCGGGGTGAAACACCACCATTCTGACACCACGGCCCCGAATCTATCCGGATCTCCAATTTGGGTGAAAAACAGCACAAATACCTATTTTCTCCCTTTCCTACACGTTTTTTGGGAGGTTTTGCTGCCGGGCTCTCTCTGCCTTTTCGTGTCGGGCGTCCACGCTGCCTCGGTTTTGGGGCAATTTCCTGCGGTTTTGGTGCTCTCACTGATCTGTGCGAAGATCCCTTGCTGCCAACACCCAGCGCCCCTTTTTTTTTTTTGCTTTTTTTCCCAAAAAATCCGACGGTACAAGGCTACACCTGCGAGACAGACCCCCTGCGTCAGCCCCCATTTGGGGTGAAAGCACTCCTTTTTGCTACATTGTCCACAATCGGCCCCTTTTCGCATCCCTCGCGTCGGAACAGGGGGGGGAGTGGGGGTGTTTTTGGGGCAATTTCGGACAGAAGCGGGGTCCCAGCGCGCCCAGCTCCTCCCGCGCGTCCCAACCTCCAAAAATGCCGGAATTCCCCCCAAAACGCGCCACCGCGCCCCTCGTGAACTGGGGAGGTTTTGGTGAATTCAGGGAGTCCGGTGCGCCATCCTTTCCACCATCGCAAACGGAGCCATCCTGGGCTTTTTGCCTCGTTTCTCCCCCCGCCTCGCTCCCTTCCCTACGTTCACAACTCACGGTTTGGGGGCATAAAGCCTAAATTTAAGCTTCCTGCTGCCTTTTACGGAGAAAAACCTGAAAACACAGAATATTAACCC
>NZ_QXXA01000046.1 GCF_009911265.1 Senegalia massiliensis
CTTTTTTTTTTTTTTTCCATTACTTCCTCCTCTCCTCCATTTTTGCCATCATTGCCTCTTTGTCTCCTGTTTCCATTTTCTCCTGACTTCCGCGTTCTGTCCCAGGGCCCCATGTGCAGTTTGAACCAAAAAGTCCTTTTTTCTCCTCTAAATTTCTCCTCCCTGCCTCGTCGCCGCCTCCGCTCTTCCACTCCCGGCTCCGAAATCCCAAATCTTCCTACAACGCCCTCAAAACAGCGCCGCTGGGGACCAAAACGCCTCTCCTCCTGCTGCCACGTTTTGGGTTAAGAACGCAGCTTTTTGGCTGTTGCCATGGGGTGGGCGTGGGGCCACGTCGGCGTGAAGCCGCTGCTCACCTCGCTCTGAAACTCCTTCCAACTCCGCACCGCCACCCATTTTTTCCATCTTGCTCATTTCTCCCTGTCCTCTTCGCTCTCCATTTCTCCTCCTTCCATCCATCTTCTCTCAGAGCCATCTTTCACTCCAGAACTTCACATTTTAGCTCAGCGTTCGCTTTTCTCCCCCTGCACTTCTCTTCGGCTGGCGAAAAGCCCCGCTTTCGCCCCACATCTCGCTCACCCTCCCTGCAGCTCCTCCACGCTCACGTTTTTCCACACTTCTCTCATTTTCCTCCTCTGAAAGCCCTACCTCGAGCAAAGGGGAAAGCAGAGCTATAAGAAAACAGCCCGCAGAGCTAATCGGGGCTGAAGGAAGGCGCCTAGCGCTCGCTGCACCTCTCCCAAAATTCTCAAATCTCAGAAATGTGCAGAATTCAGTGATTTTCTGCAGCTCCTCCCTGCGCCTCTCCTGCCC
>NZ_QXXA01000047.1 GCF_009911265.1 Senegalia massiliensis
TTGCTGTATATTCATTTTTTCCTAACTCCAATATTTCTTCTAATGTTTTTAATATAGTTCCTTCATTTGCTAAGCCTTTATATTTTTCTGCAAGTCCTATTGTTTCTTGAGATACCCCTGGCATAGTTAGTATATTATTATAGTAATTTATTGCACTATTAAAGTTTCCTTTTGAATGATAAGTCCTTCCTAAATTTAATAATCCCTTTGCTGTATTCTCTAATCTTTCTTTGATTTCTTCACTTTCTGGATATAATTCATATCCTTCCATATATATCTTTCTTTTTCCACTTGCTGTATATTCATTCTTTCCTAACTCTAATATTTCTTCTAATGATCTATATACTATTTCTTTATTAGCTACATCTCTATATCTTTCTGCAAGTCCTATTGTCCCTTGAGATATTTCTGGCATAGTTAGTATATCATCATAGTAATTTATTGCACTATTAAAGTTTCCTTTTGAATGATGATTCTTTCCTAAATTTAATAATCCCTTTGCTGCATTCTCTAATCTTTCTTTGATTTCTTCACTTTCTGGATATAACTCATATCCTTCCATATATATCTTTCTTTTTCCACTTGCTGTATATTCATTCTTTCCTAACTCTAATATTTCTTCTAATGTTTTTAATATAGTTCCTTCATTTGCTAAGCCTTTATATTTTTCTACAAGTCCTATTGTCCCTTGAGATACCCCTGGCATAGTTAGTATATCATTATAATAATTTATTGCACTATTAAAGTTTCCTTTTGAATGATGATTCTTTCCTAAATTTAATAATCCCTTTGCTGTA
>NZ_QXXA01000048.1 GCF_009911265.1 Senegalia massiliensis
ATGGTGGGCACAACAGGGCTCGAACCTGTGACCCCCTGCTTGTAAGGCAGGTGCTCTCCCAACTGAGCTATGCGCCCGAAATAACAAAATATTATGGTGACCCTACCGGGACTCGAACCCGGGTTACCGCCGTGAAAGGGCGGTGTCTTAACCGCTTGACCATAGGGCCTAATACATATTTAAATGGTAGCGGCGAGTGGATTCGAACCACCGACTCTACGGGTATGAACCGTATGCTCTAGCCAACTGAGCTACACCGCCATAATGGTTGCGGGGGCCGGATTTGAACCAACGACCTCCGGGTTATGAGCCCGACGAGCTACCAGACTGCTCTACCCCGCGATGAAATTTTGTGTATTGGTGCCGGAGATCGGAATCGAACCGATACGATCGTATGAGGATCGCAGGATTTTAAGTCCTGTGCGTCTGCCTGTTCCGCCACTCCGGCCAATATGGCTCTCAGGGTGGGACTCGAACCCACAGCCTACCGGTTAACAGCCGGTTGCTCCACCATTGAGCTACCTAAGAATAAAAACTAGCAACGTCCTACTATCCCAAGGCGTTACCACCTAAGTACCATCAGCGCTGAAGGGCTTAACTTCTGTGTTCGAGAT
>NZ_QXXA01000049.1 GCF_009911265.1 Senegalia massiliensis
TTACATCTAGGTTTTTTCATGCCCTAGTAGAAGTCTTTGCAAATCACCGTCCTTGCTCTTATGACTTCTAGTTCTCACCCGGTGTAATTCCCCCGAACCGAAGATTTTTTATTGTGGGTATGGCGTTCTCCCTCCCCACTGATGACAAGGCTATATAAGCGAAATATATCCTTGCCAAGACGACTTTCTGCATTGTCTCGTCCACACCCATTGTTTTTTTATATAGGTAAAAACAATAGCTTAAAAAATACCTTTCAAAGCTTCAAAAAAATCATTATAAAAACCCTAGGTATTAGATACCTAGTGTTTGAAATTTCCTTTTAATTCCTACAATTTCCTTTATGTATTACCTTGTCATACACTTATTATTTTGCTATAATAAGGGTATATATAAAAACAAGGCTTTAGTTGTAGGCTTGTCCTCTTGCTTCTAGGTATCCGTTTTACCAGAAGTACTTTTAATATGCTTCCAACATATTAAAAGAACTGAAGCTCCGAAACCGACAGAAGTCGGTTTTTTATTTTGTTGTTTATGTAATTTAATCGTTAATATTATTATAAACTTATTCAATTCTTTTTTCAACAATTTTCATAATTATCTATAAC
>NZ_QXXA01000050.1 GCF_009911265.1 Senegalia massiliensis
GAAAGGGGGATTTGGGGTCAGTCACACATCCCCAGCGCAAAATGGGCTCAGAAAGGGGGATTTTGGGTCAGCCACGCGTCCAAAATGGGCTCAGAAAGGGGGATTTGGGGTCAGCCATGCGGCGCCAGCGTGAAGCGGGCTCAGAAATGGACGTTTTGGGGTCAGCGTGCAACGAAACGGGCGCAGAAAACATCATTTTGGGTGCGTTGTTTTGGGAGCTGCCCCAGCACAGAATGGGCTCAGAAAGCGGCTTTTTGGGGCCGGTGCAAAAAAAACAACAAAGAAAAAGGACCCAGAAAGCAGCATTTGGGGTCAGGTTCACATCCCCGGCGCACACCGAGCTAAGGAAGCGGGGTTTGGGGCCGGCGTGACCGCGCCGCGGGTACTTACTCCGCTCACTTGGATTTTTCCTGCCTCTTTTTTAAGGGGTTTTGTGCTCGTTTTGGGGTTTTTTTTGTTTGTTTGTTTCTAATTTTTAGTCATTTTTTAGCAATGCTCCTCTTTGGGCCGATTTGGGGCCATTTTATGTCGCTGCGGCGCTGCCTCAATGGAGAGTGGGGAGGGGGGGAGAAAAAAAAACAACAAAACACAACAAAC
>NZ_QXXA01000051.1 GCF_009911265.1 Senegalia massiliensis
TGGTATCTTCCCATAATTCATTGGTTTTGGTCCATCTGATGTAATAATTGATGCTACTTCTATTACTGAGTCATAAGAAAAATCAGTTATAGCTCCTCTATTTAATACATTTACATATTGTATATCTTTTTTGTTATTTACTATAGAGTTTACAAGTGAACATGCTGCATCACTATAATAAGCTCCTCCTCTTTCTTCAAGTCTTTTAGGTTTCTCGTCAAGAGTTGGATCTGAATATTCTCTAAATAAGTCTTTTTCTATTTCTTTTACTGCTTCTGCTCTTACATCATTTTCTTTAAATTGTTCTTTTTGTTTTTGTAATTGCTCTTTTGTCATAAAATAATAATTTAAGTATGGGTTTGGTATTGCTTTTAATGATTTTATTAGTGATTTTGACCACTGTAAGCTTTCTATATTTTTCATACTAGGAGTTTCTTCTAATTCTCCACTTATATATTTTTCTAGTAATTCTTTAACAGAGGATTTTCCATCTACAAATATATCTGTTACAAAGAAGTGATGGTTTAATCCTACTATATCCATTTCCACTCTTTTTTCATC
>NZ_QXXA01000052.1 GCF_009911265.1 Senegalia massiliensis
TAGCAGACTTTTTTATTTTTGTCTAATTTTTTTAATCTTTTATCCCAATATATAGATTTTACTTAACTATATTATATAATCATTTATGACAAACTCAAAGAAAGAAAATAAAAAAAGATAAAGTGCAAAATGCACTCTATCCTAGTAATATCAATGATTATGTAACTATTAATCAATTTGTCATAATGTTACTTATGAAAAATTCATACTTACTTAATAGATTGTTTAGAAAAAAATCAACAAATATAATTATAATTATTCCGTAAAACATTAATGAAAAAATATATATTAATGTTATAATTAATATTATAAAAAAATAATTTAAAGGGGATATTATATGAGTTTTATTAAAGGAATTAATTTATTATCGTTTTTATTTCTTTTAACATTTTTATTTTTATTTATTTTTTATCAAAATAACAATACATATATTATAAACATTATTAAATGAAGTACTATTTTGTTATCAAGTTTTTTATTTTTAATATCTAGAATCTTACATAAAAATAAAAAAAAGAATTAATAT
>NZ_QXXA01000053.1 GCF_009911265.1 Senegalia massiliensis
GAGAAGAGAGGATAAAATAATGGGGGGAAAAGGAAAATAGGAATTAATAGAAAACGAGAGAAGAGAAGAATAGGAAGCAATAGAAAAAAAATAAAGTAGAAATGGAAGAGAAAATAGAAAAAAATAGGAGAAGAGCAGAAAATAGAAAAAATAGAAAATAGAAAATGATAGAAGATAAAATGGAAGATTAGAAAATAATAGAAAAAATGAAGAAATTGAAGAGAAAATAGAAGATTAGAAAATAGAAAAAAATAGAGGAGAAAACTGAAAAAAAACAAAAAAGGAGAAAAAAGAAAAGTAGAGAAGAATAGAAAGTAAAGAAGAGGAAGAATAGAGAAAATAGAAAGAAAGAAAAATAGAAAAAGGAAAAATAGAAGACAATTAGAAAATAGAAAACAGTAGAAAACAGAAGAAAAGTAGACAGAAAATAGAGAAGAAAATAGAAAAAAAAAAGTAGAAGAGAGAAGGTAGAAAATAGAAAAAACATAAAAGAAGGCAGTAGGGAAATAAAGTAAAAAAGG